>JAGOIJ010000195.1 GCA_017995695.1 Candidatus Omnitrophota bacterium
ACGATGTAGCAAAACTGGTGCTGATTTTATCTGCTATATTTGAAGGCACCTCAGCGTAGAATGAGGGCTCCATTGAATAGGACGCTCTGCCTTGTGTTAATGAGCGCAGATTTGTCGCATAATTAAATATTTCTGCCAGAGGGCAATACGCGCGAATCGCCTTTACATTGCCCCGTTGGTTAATCGCCGTGATCTTTCCTCTGCGGGCATTCAAATCGCCTATAACCTGCCCCATAAACTCTTCAGGGCAAATAATCTCGATATCCATGACCGGTTCAAGCAAGATCGGGTGCGCCTTGCGCACGCCATCCGTGAAGGCCATTGCCCCTGCCATTTTAAACGCCATTTCTGAAGAATCAACATCATGGAATGATCCGTCGATCAAGGTTACATGCACATCAGTTACCGGATATCCAGCCATGGGCCCACTCTTTGCTGCGCCAAACACTCCCTGCTTAACAGAAGGAATATATTCGCGGGGAATAGCTCCGCTTTTAATTTTATCTTCAAAGGTAACCCCAGTTCCGGGCACCTCTTGCGGGGAAAGCTCAAGCACGGCATGGCCATACTGACCACGGCCACCTGACTGCTGGATAAACTTTCCCGTAGAAACAAGCTTTTTCGTAATCGTTTCTCGATACGCAACCTGCGGCTGGCCCACCTGGGCGTCAACATTAAACTCTCGCATCAATCGATCGATAACAATTTCCAGATGTAGCTGCCCCATACCGGAAATAATGGTCTGGCCTGTTTCATTATTATAGGTAACGCGAAACGAAGGATCCTCATCTTCAAGCTTATGCAAGGCAAAACCAAGCTTATCCTGATCCTGCTTTGTCTTTGGCTCGATGGCCTGCTGAAGAACGGGTTCTGGAAAACGCATTGCCTCAACCACAATCGGATGCGATTCATGACACAGCGTATCTCCGGTTTTCGTTTCCTTAAATCCAACTGCCGCGGCAATATCACCAGCAGCAACCTCTTCGATAACTTCCTGACGGTTGGCGTGCATATGCAGCAACTTAGTGACGCGCTCGGTTTCCCGTTTCGAAGAATTATAAACTTTTTCTCCGGCCTTCAATACGCCAGAATATACACGGATATAATTTATCTTACCTACGTAAGGGTCAGAAGCAACCTTAAAACACAACGCGCACAATGGCGCCTTTTCAGATGTAGCAATTTCTTCGTGGGCTTCTGTTTCAGGATTTGTGCCCTGCACTTTGGGGACATCAAGAGGCGATGGCAGATAATCACACACCGCGTCCAACACCAATTGAATTCCTTTATTGCGTAACGAAGAGCCGCAGAATACCGGCACAAACTTATTGGCGATGGTCGCTCGGCGAATCGCAGCCTTGATATCAGCCACTTCAATAGGCTTGGCGTGCACAAATTTATCCATCATCTCTTCATCTGCTTCAGCCAGACGCTCAATCATAATATCGCGATATTTCGTGACTTCAAGCGCCAGTTCCTCAGGAACATCGGAAACGGCAATATCTTTGCCGACATCGTCCTTATACGTATGAAGCTTCTTTTCAATAAGATCAATGATTCCTTTAAAATTCTCTTCTTCCCCCAGAGGAATTTGCACCGCAGCAGCATTAGTACCAAGTTTGGTGTGCATCTGTAACACGGCCTCATGAAAGTTTGCTCCCGTGCGATCCATCTTGTTCACAAAAGCCAAACGAGGCACATTATAACGGTCAGCCTGACGCCACACCGTTTCTGATTGAGGCTCAACCCCGCCAACCCCACAAAATACTGCCACTGCTCCATCCAAAACCTTAAGCGAGCGCTCGACTTCAACCGTGAAATCAACGTGGCCGGGCGTATCAATAATATTAATACGGATATCTTTCCATGTACACGTGGTACAGGCAGAGGTAATCGTAATGCCACGCTCTTGCTCTTGCACCATCCAATCAAGCGTTGCTGTGCCTTGATCAACCTCACCGATCTTGTACGTTTTCCCGGTAAAGAAAAGGATGCGCTCGGATGTCGTCGTCTTACCAGCATCGATATGAGCGATAATCCCGATATTTCTAATTTTCTCTAAAGGGTACTTTTTAATCATTATTACCACCTAAAATGCGCAAAGGCCTTGTTGGATTCAGCCATCTTATGGGTATCATCGCGTTTCTTAATGGCAGAACCTTCGCCTTTATACGCAGCCAAAATCTCATCCGCTAATTTATCTTCCATGGATCTACCTTTTTTTCCTTTTGCAAAATCACGGATCCAGCGCAAGGCAATGGATGTGCCGCGCTCCTGGCGCACTTCAATCGGCACCTGGTAGGTAGCGCCGCCAACGCGCCGCGGCTTCACTTCTAATCGAGGGCGCACATTATCAATCGCCTTGTGAAAAATCTTTAAAACGTCAGGCTCGTTAAGCTGCGTTTTAATTTTTTCAAAAGCATTATAAACAATCTTTTCAGCAAGAGACTTTTTACCTTGTAGCATAACCATGTTGATAAACTTGCCGACAATCTTGCTGTTAAACTTTGGATCTGCTAAAATCTCGCGTTCCTGTGCTTTTCTTCTTCTCATTTTTCGTTTACTCGATTTTTCGTTTACTCGTTATTTCGTAACGCAACAACGAATCAACGACCGTTATTATTTCGGTCTTTTTGCGCCATACTTCGAGCGCGATTTCTTCCGCTGGTTAACTCCTGAAGCATCCAGGGTGCCGCGAACAATATGATACCGCACTCCCGGAAGGTCCTTTACACGACCGCCCCTCACCAGCACAATGGAATGCTCCTGAAGATTATGGCCTTCGCCGGGTATGTATGCTGTCACTTCAATATTAGTGGTTAAGCGCACCCTGGCAATCTTACGC
>JAGOIJ010000196.1 GCA_017995695.1 Candidatus Omnitrophota bacterium
ATATCAGCATTCCCCTCGGTTGCCTCTATGTCGTAAATCCCACCATCTCTTTTTGCTTTGTAATAACGGTAATAATCAATGCCGATAGAAAGATTCTTAAGCGCTTCAACTGATTCAAGCGGCTTAGCAGTGAATCCAGTTTTATAAAAATATAAGTTGGAAAGTCGCGGCGCCAAGGCATATCCTGTCGGCACGTAGCCAAAATAAAGAAAATTTCGATCTTTCCCTGAACGATTTCCGTTTAAGGTGTCTGTAACGCTAATCCTGTCGCCATCTCCTGAGCCATAGGCATATTTAAAAAAGAACATAGGATGCGTGGCTATGGTCGGCTCAAACGCTAACGCTAAAGCCCCTGCCCAAGCGCTTACCTTTGCTTCTTCTCCAGATTCGTAGATGAAGCTTTTTCCCTCTTCACGCATACCCTCCAGCCAATAAGAAATCTTATTGGGGAAACTGCCGCGCGCGCCTACACCGTAATATTCAGAGTCATAGCTGAATTGGTGCGCTGGATCATCTGGCCGCTCATTGCTATAATCTTTTTGCGCAACGGCAAATGAGTATAGGTTATGGCTTTCTAGTTCGGTAAAGCTGCATTCTATTCCTAGGAAATAGCGATCACTGCGCTTATCGTATCCAGGAACACTAAGATCAATATTTTCTTGCTGGGGGATGTTGTGGTTAAAAAATGTTTTTATGTTCCAACGGGGAAATGAGTATTGCACCTGGGCGCCATCACCGACATCACCGACAGCAATGCCTTGGCCAACGGTAAAATATTGCCTTCCGATTTTAACCCAAGCTGGATCAAAATCAAGCTGCGCGTAGGCATAATCAAGATGCGGCCCTTCATGGTCGCTGCCCCCTGCTGTTGCTTTCGGGGTGCGATTAACATGCAGATCTTTAACGCGCACGTACAAAGAGTGCCGGCGGCGAGTTAATGCGTCTGCGGATACGTCTAGCGTTGCCTTGAACCAAAGCCGCAGATCAAGGTACGTGGCATAATCAGTGAGATCCGATAAAAGACGGTTTTTGTCATCCTCATTATAATCCAGATATAAAAAATTTATCCAACCACCAAAGTCCCATGCTAATTTCTGGTTATTTTTTGCTATGGATTCTTCGGTGTGCGCTAACTTCCCTCTTTTTTCTTCCTCAATGCGTTTATCGGTTTCCTCGGCAAAGGCCGACTGGGTTGTCTGGATTGCCGCAAGTAAACCGACTGCCAGCATAAGTAAACGAAACCTATTTACTCTTTGGGGAATGTTCACGCTGTAATCTTTCTGATAAATATTCTGCAGATCGCGTCAGCGTATATAATAGTTCCTTGCCGCTCACGTAATCTTGCGTATAGCCTGCAAGCATAATATCCTTAAAAACAAGTTCACGCAGAGCATAACGTTCAGTAGTGCCGAAACTCTTAAGCCAAATACCGCCTTTAATGTTTAATGCTTTGTAAAACATGAATGCAGCAGTTCCTTTGCGTAGCGGAGCATTCATATCAGCTGATTTTTTTAGTGCTGGCGGAAGCACGTCTTCTTGGAAAACATCTTTTGATTGATTTAGTAACAGCGAAATCGTTTGCAACGCGTCATCAATGGTAACGTATTCCTTACTGAACAAGCCCGAAAGAAAAGCATCGCGTTGGTCATCAGGTGAATTTGCGGGAGAAACACTAGCAGGCGCAGAAATAATTTCTGTGTTTGAAAGGCTGGTGCGCTTTTCTGATTCTATTTTTCTTGTTTCTTCGGGTGATAAGCCAAATGCACGGTAGCAAAACAAAGCTGAAAAAAGTAGAATTAAAAGCGTCTTTTTCATTAAGGAAATATTACCCCAATTACAGCATAAGTCAAGTAAAATGAAAAAGTTATCAAATTTAAGTTAGCCACAATGATGCGTTTAATTATATTGTAACACTATATAAATAAATGAGTTACGTAAGATGATTTATTTTAAGTAATATGGTTTTTGGGCTCAATATATGATATACTTATAATAGAGACAGAATAGACGATAAAGGCAAACTCTTCGTAAGGAGAGGACGCAAAGCCACAGGGTCCTAGCAATAGGACAGCCTAGCCGCCGAAACAGTATAGACCTACTTCTTACGAGAACGTAGGTCTAATTTTTTTGGGGGTGTGTGATGAAATGGTTTAGGATTTCCCTTGTATTACTTATTCCTCTAAGCATGGTGGCCATGCTCTGTCTCGTGGCTGAAGCAAAAAATGATAAAGACAAAGATACCAAAGGAAATGAAAACAGACAAGATGTTGTTGAGAATAAAGGGCACCAAGAGCGACAACAAGCGCCGGCCAGGCGTACGTTAAGGGTGCATCCTGTAAATAATCCAGTTCAGAAAAAAGCATTGCGCGTTGAAGAAAAAGCCGTGGAACAAGGGGTAATACGCAAGCACGCCCTATTGCCCCACGAAATAAGAGTTGCGGAGCGTGAAGATAGAAAAACGTTACACGACGCTTCGTCAGCCTTAGCGCAGTTAGACCATGCGCGTTGGTGGTATAACCCGAATGATACTCGTGGCCAGGGGAACATGGGTAGCGTTACCATGCTCTCTCCTTTTGGCCATGATAAAGATTCAGATCGCAAGGAGCTGTATGGTAATAATGGTAGGGTTGTTCGCGAAGTTACGCCAGAACCTGATCCGATTCCTGATCCGCCGCCCGTGCCTGATCCTGTTCCGACACCTGAACCTGAACCAGACCCCGTTCCGACTCCGGAGCCCGATCCTATACCAGAACCGGAACCCGATCCAACGCCCGTGCCTAACCCGGAGCCTGAACCAACACCCCCTCCTATTCCGCCAGATTGGCCACCG
>JAGOIJ010000036.1 GCA_017995695.1 Candidatus Omnitrophota bacterium
GTAATCACGCCTTATTTTTTTGAAGACTTCGGCAAAAACTCTGATCTAGAAAGGCTTTTTAGATACACCACCACCTTGAATGTAATCGTGGCATACTTTATGTCTTTATTTCTTCCGCTTGTTTTTATATGCGCTCCGGCATTCGTATCATTAGTATTGCCAAAATTTTCACCCGGCATTGTGCCGTTAAGGATATTCTTGGTCACAATATTTTTTTCATCTCACATTGAGTATTTTTCTAACTATTTTGTTGCATTGAATAAGCAAAGCTGGATTTTAGGAATTATTTTGATAGGTATTGTGGCTAATATATGCTTGAACTTCATGTTTATTCAATTTGGCTTTGGTATTAATGGTGTTGCCTGCGCAACTGCCATCGCTTCAATGCTGACGTTCATTTTAATGTTTGCGTTTGCTATGAAGGGAAAGTTTTTTCTTAAACAGGTATCAACATTTGCAAAAATAGTAATGCCGTTCTTGTATGCTTCTTTTATTGTTTTTCTTCTTGAGCGTTATGTGAACCTAGGCAATGTTTTGATTGCTGTCGTGTTAAAATGTTCATTGTTTATTATTAGCTTTTTACCATTGGTATTTTTATTAAATAAAGAAGTAGAATTTTTACCCGTGTTGAAGAAATTGATCGATGAGCGCTTGATTCGCTTTAAAGGTAAAGGGTAGCTTTATGAATACTGTTATCAGCAAAACTTCTCAACAAGAGACATTTCCAAAAGCTCGGGTGTATTATACTTCCAGCCGGCCGGAGATCGTGCGTCTTTTTCCTGATAATGTTAAGCGGGCTCTTGATGTCGGATGCGGGAGCGGAAACCTGGGAAGAAGCTTAAAAGAATGTTATCCTGATTTAGAGATCATCGGGATTGAAGTAAATAACGAAGCTTCACAGCAGGCCAGAAAATATTATTCAAACGTTTTAACAGCAGATATCGAGAGCTCTGTATTTAGTTTCGCAAAAAACTATTTTGACGTAATTATTTTGGCTGATGTTCTTGAACACTTAAAAGACCCTTGGGCCCTGCTTAAGCAATCGCGTGCTTGGTTGCGTGAGGGAGGCTGTTTATTAATCAGCATACCCAATATTCGATATTATCGTTGTCTTTTAAATTTAGCGTGCAGGGGACAATTCAAATATGAGCCTCACGGTATTCTTGATATAGGCCATCTGCGTTTTTTTACGTTAAGGATGACGAAAGGGTATCTGGCGAGGGAACATTTTGTTATTTCAAAAATAGAGCGGAATTTTTCCGGTTATTTCAGCTGGTTTTTTAATCTGTTAGCATTTAATATCTTTGCCGATTTTTTTACCCGGCAGTACCTTATATTGGCCAAGAAAAAAGGAGGAATTGATGAAACTGATTATTCAAATTCCCTGTCATAACGAAGAAAAAACGCTTCCTTTGACATTGCAGCATTTGCCAAAAAAAATTAGTGGTATTGATAGCATTGAAGTTTTAGTTATTGATGATGGAAGCACTGATAATACCGTTGCGGTGGCAAAGCAGGAGGGCGTCGCTCATATATTATCGCTTGCGCATCGTTCTGGGTTAGCAAAGGTATTTAGCAGGGGCCTTGAAGAGTCTTTGCGCTTAGGCGCGGATATTATCGTTAACACTGATGGAGATAATCAGTATCCTGGCGATTCAATACCGGAGCTTGTCGAGCCGATTATTAAGCAAAGGGCTGCTATGGTTATTGGCTGTCGCGACATCAAGGCGATCGCGCACTTTTCATTTTCTAAAAAGATATTGCAGAGTTTTGGTAGCTCTATCGTGAGGAAGTTCTCCGCAACCGATATCCCTGATACCACAAGCGGATTCCGGGCTTATTCGCGGGATGCCGCGATGAGGTTAAACATTCATTCCACGTATACGTATACCCTAGAAACAATTATTCAAGCCGGAAGACAGAATATGTTGATTAAATGGATTACTGTTAAGGCGAACGAAAAACTTAGGGAATCTCGCCTTATCAAAAGCATTCCTTCTTATATCATGAGATCAGTGGCAACAATTTTTAGGATTTATCTTATGTATGAGCCGTTGAGAACTTTTTTAAAAATGGGAGCGGTGTTCTTTTTCTTGGGTTTTGCCCTCATTGTTAGGTTTTTTTATTTTTACTTCACTCAAGGTAGGAGCGGACACGTGCAATCGCTCATAATTGCCGCAATATTTGTATTGCTTGGCATAGGCACTTCGCTCTTAGGGTTTGTGGGCGATTTAATTTCAGCAAATCGGCGACTTAATGAAGAAGTATTATATAGGCTTAAGAAGCGGGAATTTTCAAACTCGCCCGTATAGCAGGAGATTTGTTGCATGTATACTGTTCGAGAGGAATTTTGGAAGAAACGCGCGCAATGTTACGAAAAGCTTGAATGGGCAACGAAAAGTGGCTATTTGCATTCTTTTCTTGATGCGGGTGACTTTTCAAAACACGATGTCGTGCTTGATATTGGCACCGGGTCAGGCATTATCGCCCACACCTTGTCCCCGCAGGTCAGGCATACTATCGCGCTTGATATTTCAACTTCTATGCTTGATCTGGCTTTAAAGCATCGGGTGCGTAATGAGATCTTTTTGCGTTGTGACGCAAGGAATCTTCCTCTGATGAGCGGTTCAGTTTCTCGGGTTACCGCGCGGATGGTATTCCATCATATTATTGATGGGGCGCAGCTTGCGATGAAGGAATGTTTCCGCGTGCTTTCCGAGGGCGGGCGTATGGTTTTTTCTGAAGGCGTCCCTCCGAGTGAGCATGTTAAGCCTTTTTATACTAAGATGTTTAAATTAAAAGAAGAGAGGATTACCTTTATGGAGGATGATCTGGAAGCGCTTATGCGTAAGGCAGGCTTTCGGATTGCCAAGAAGATAATCCACTGGAATAAGGGCTCAAGTATCAAAAACTGGCTTGAGAATAGCGGGCTCCCCCAAAAAACACAGGATACCATATTCCGGATGCACCTCGATATGGATGAGCAAGGGAAAAAAGATTATAACATGGCGATAAGGGATGATGATTGCTTTATTGATATGAAGTTTTTAATATATGTGGGAGAAAAACAATGAGCGAAAAGGATGAGTTTATTTATAAGGAAAAGGACAAAGGGAAGAAAGAATTATTAAGCATGTTGATCTATCGTCCTGTGGCTACGCAGATCGTGCTACGATTTATGAAACAGTGTACCTTTTCGCCGAATTTGATTAGTATGGTTTCTTTATTGCTAGGGATAGCAGCATCGTTGATTTTCGCCCTAGGAAGATACCCGGTTATTGCCTGGGGCGTTGTGTTGCTGCACCTTAGTTATTTATTCGATGTGCTTGATGGCCAGTACGCCCGTTATAAAAATTCAAGCAGCGCATATGGCGCCTGGTTTGACCCTTTTGTCGATATTATCAAAGCCGCATGTCTTTTGATTGGCCTTGCGTATGGCGCATATCAAATAACCGGCGATGCCCACGTTTTCCTTTGGAGCGCTTTTGCCATGACGCATAGTTTTCTGACTATGTATATTTTAAATACAAGAGATAAGGTTCCCGGGAGTTCTGCGTTCGAGGTTGTCGTAAGGCCGAATATCTATATAGGGTATGAAATCTCATTGTACTGGATTATTAGTCTTTTTGTGCTTTGTAATCTTGTATATCTAGGGTTGATTGTTCTGGGAAGCGTTGGGGCTTTAAGTTGGGTTAAATGTTTTATCAGTGTGCGCAGAAATTATTTTTTACACCGTCGCAATGAGAAACTTAAAGAAAGGTGAAATTACCATGCGAACCCTGATACTGTTGTTTGTTTTTATTTTTTCAGTATTGTTTTTATTTTCCAACGGTCGTTTTGGCGGGGATGGCCTTGAGGATTATCTGACTGCCGAGAGTTTGGTGCTAGATCAAGATCTGGCTATTCATGATAGGCCTTTTGCTGTAAAAGAGATGCGGTACCAGCCAAGGGGAGAGGCCGGTCAGAAAGGTTATTATTCTCCTCACGGAATTGGTATGCCCATGCTGCTGGTGCCTTTTTATCTCATTGGTCTATTATTTTCCGGTATTTTTTCGCAGCTTCCCCGGGATTATCTCACTCAATTTTTTTGTTCGTTAGCAAACCCTTTTTTTATTTCGATGACCGCCGTTGCGTTGTTTAAATTTGTGGAAGATAGCGGATTAACTCGGAAAACGAGCTTTTATACGACCTTGGTTTATTGTTTCAGTACTATGACGTTGATTTATGGGCGCTCTGGTTTTTCTGAGCCTGCCTTGGCATTTTTTATCTTGCTAGCTTTTTATTATTTATTCCTTTACGAAAAACAAGGGAAGGGCCGGCACCTGGTTTTCTTTTCATGTTGCGTTGGCTCAAGCATTCTCATAAAAGATGTTTCTTTCCTTTATCTGCCTTTGTTCTTTTTGTACGTGTTTACAAAATGCGTGCGAGTAAGGAGTAAACAAGCTGGATTGTATAGAATTAAACTACTTTCTCAAGCGTTGATTCCATTAGCTACTTTTGTGTTTTTTTATTTTTTTGTTCATGCGTTGGCAGCGAGCAATGTTTCCGCAAGCCCGACAGGGCGCTTAGATCTATTAGTAAAGTATGGATTTGTTTTGGGATTGCAGCCCTGGAAAGGGTTATATTATTTCTTATTGAGCCCGGGCAAGGGATTTTTTGTGTATAACCCTGTTTTGCTATGCGGATTATTCGGTGTTGCGTACGGTGTAAAACGGTTAAAAATAGTTTCTTGGGGCATGCTCGGTTTTATGCTGTTCACGCTTCTGTACTATGGTAGTAAATTCACTCGCGGTTCCTTATTCTCTTGGGGGCCGCGTTATCTTTATACGGTTATCCCGTTATTCTCAATTTTTTTAGCATTTTTTATGGAAAATATACGCACTATGGGAAAGCGTTTGATTGTTTTTGGATTTTCAGTTATAGGTTTCTTCATCCAACTTCCCGCATTAGTCATCGGCAGCACGCAATTTATTTTTTTTGTTAAAGAGAAGTTGGGTCTTTCGGAGTACTTAATCAACTTTATGCCTGAATTAAGCCCCATTAAAGGGAGTTGGGCTTTGTTGAGCTCTGCGATAACAAACAGTCTTACTGGGCGGTCATTAACGTTTGTGTATAAGCCTGATGTTTGGTTTATCCAACCAGTTGAGCAAAGTATGGTCGGGTATGATTCTTGGGATATATGGTGGGTTCATGCCGTGGCTTTGAACGCGAGCTTAAAACCATTGGTGTGGGTGGCTTGTGGTGGTTTGGCTGTTATTGCTATGGCTTGCGTGGCGCAACTGATGCTGCATGGCAATACGCGCGCTCCAGCGCAACGATAATTGTTATGAATATACTTTATATAACTAGGAAATTCCCTCCTTCTATTGGAGGGATGCAGACGCAAAGTCTCGAATTTTTTCAAAATTTAAGCAAACGGCATAGGGTTTATTTAATACACTGGGGATATTCGCAGGTATTTTTGTTGTTGTTTTTCATTATCGCTTTTATTCGCGCAAGTTTTCGTTTATTATTTTTTAAAATAGACATTATTCAGCTGGGGGATATTGTACTTTCTCCGCTTGGGGTGCTGCTTAAGTTTCTTTTTAATAAGCCGGTTATTGCTGTTTCGCACGGCAAAGACTCGGCGTATTCAAATATCCTTTACAATAGTTTAGTTTTGGGGGCAGCGAAGAAGCTTGACAGCATTATTTGCGTAAGTTCCCACGTGAAGGAAAAACTTAAAGCGCGCGGATTGCAAGAAGCAGCGCTTACTGTTATCCCTAATGGCATCAATGAATCAGGTATTGCAGGTAAGAGGATTGCCAGGGAAGAAGCAATAGGCATACTTTCGCGGTCTTTTAATCTTGATTTAAAAGGGAAAAAGGTTTTGCTTGCAGCGGCCAGGCTTGTCCCAAAGAAAGGGATCGCAGAGTTTGTGGAGAATATCTTTGGTTTAATTAAAAAGGAAACTAAAGAGGTTGTGTTTTTAATTGCGGGAGCAGGGCCTCAAAAACAAAGAATTGTTGAGGTTGTTAAGCGTCGCGGCTTAAGCGATGCTGTTTTTTTACTAGGAAATATTGAGCACGAATCATTGCATTACCACGCCCTTTTTGCCATTGCCGATGTTTTGGTAATGCCTAATATCAGCGTTAATAATGACGCAGAAGGCTTTGGCATGGTTATCTTAGAAGCGGCAGTAGAAGGAGTGCCGGTTGTGGCTTTTGCCGTTGATGGAGTTAACCAAACGATCCAGAATCATAAAAACGGCGTCTTGATACCTCAGGATGATAATGAGGGGTTTGCGCAAGCTGTTACAAGCTTGTTAGTTTCGGAAGAAGCAAGGGAAGGATTAATCGTTAAAGCGAAGAAATTTGTATTTGAAAATTTTAGCTGGAGCTCAATTGTTACTCGATATGAAGATGAGTACCAAAGGCTGATTGCTCTATGGTTATCGAAAAAGTAAATACTGTCTATCAAAAGGATTATGCGCGTCTGTATTGTCCTGCCATGTATGATGCAAAAAAGCGGCTCATCAAGGCAGATAAAACCATCAGTGTGCTGAACGATTATTTTTCGCAGTGCAATATTGCCTATGACGGTTTTTCGGTATTAGATATTGGATGTTCGTCAGGTTTTATTACTTATCGGCTGGGAGAATTTTTCAAAAAAGCAGTTGGCATAGATATTGATCAAGAAGCTTGTTGTTATGCCCAGGCACAGGCGAGTAATCAAAAAACGCAGTTTGTTTTAGCTGATGCCATGCGTTTGAGTTTTGCTGATGAGTCATTTGATGTTGTGGTTTGCTCGCATATTTACGAGCATGTCCCTGCAAGCGAAGGGTTATTGCATGAGATATTCCGCGTGCTAAAGCAAGGGGGTGTTTGTTATTTTGCCGGCCCAAATAAGCTTAATCTGATTGAACCTCATTATAAGCTGCCCTTGCTTTCACTCATGCCAAAAAGGTTAGCGCATGTAGTATTGAGGCTTACTAAGGGGCATGAGCGTTATCATGAGAATCTGCGCTTTTACTGGGGCCTTAAGAGGTTATGTAAGGATTTCGAAGTCGTCGATTATACAGGCACAGTTGTGCGTGATCCGCAAAAGTATAGTTTGCAGGAACTGCTTCCTGCTTCATCGATAAAGGCTCGATGCGCTCGTTTTTTGTTGAGCCGCGCAGTGTGGCTGAGCCCAACATTTATATGGATACTCAAAAAGACAAAAAAATAAAGAACAGGACTATTATACTTTTCCTTATCAGCGCAGTGACGATCTGCTTGCTTGTGTTTTATGTTTTTAAAAACAAGGAGGCTTTTCAAAGAATTCATCAGATCTCATATGTTGACATTGCAGTCTTTGCGTTTCTTCAGCTTGTTCTTTTGGCGGTTAATGCCTTGGTGCAAATGGTGTATATGCAGCATTTTAATGTTAAGGTTGGATTCCTTAATAGTTTTGGCCTTAATACCCTTCATACTTTTTTCAACAACATTATGGTAAAGGGGGGGATTCTGGCCCGGGGTTATTTCTTGAAAAAGGTGCACCAGTTTAACTATACTCATTTTGCGCTCATGCTTACTTCTTTTGTTATTATTGATCTGATGGTGGGCGGGTTTCTGGGAATGCTGATTCTTGTTTGGCTTGCCATGATTAGGGGCAGTTTTAGCGTATCATTGTTTGGGGTGTTTCTTTTGTTGTTTCTCGGGTCGCTTGCAATAACTTGTTTTCCTATTTCGGTGTTGCCTACCAAAAAGCACCTATGGATTGTGCGCAAGCTTAATGAGGTTATTGTCTCCTGGCAGAAGATCGCCCAAGACAGGCGAGCATTGGGCAGCTTGTTTCTTTTGGCTTTGGCCAGCTTTATTATTTATGCGCTAAGACTTCAATATGGTTTTGCGATTTTATTTAAGCCTGTTTCGTTTTTAGAAAGCCTGTTAATGTCTATTGTGGGCATGGTTGCAAATTTAATCGGCCTAACTCCGGGTGGCCTTGGGATTAGAGAGTTCTTTGTTGGGTCAGCGTATGGACTTATCCAGGGTTCATCAGTTGAAGCGGTTGTTGTTATTGTTTTAGACAGGATTGTTTCAAGCGTGCTTGTTTTCTTTGTTGGCGGATTTTTTATCTTTTATTTTTTGAAAAAAAGCAGCAAGACGCATTTACATGAAAGTTGATATTTTGGTTTTAAATTATAATGGAGAATCGTTACTAAGGCAGTTTTTGCCTTCCATACAGCGCGCGGCGCAATCATCGCAGCATGAATGCTCGGTTTGCGTTGTTGATAATTGCAGCACTGACGATAGCGTGCCAATGCTGCGCACGTTGTTTTCTGGAGTTTCTGTGTACGTGGCAGAGAAAAACGAGGTACTTTGTTCCTACAACCATGTCATAGAGCATCTTAAAAGCGACATCGTCATTTTGCTTAATAATGATATCAAGGTTAAGGAAGATTTTGTTGATAACCTGGTCGCTTGTTTCAAACAGGACGATTCTATCTTTTTTGCTGCGCCTCAAATTCTTAATTTTGATAATACGTTTAATGGCGGAAAGTCATATCTTTGCTGTTCGTGGGGTATTATGCAAAACAGGGTGGCTGATAGCGCTGGCAAAGGGCCGGGGATTACCCATAGTATCGCAACAGGAGCTTTTCGTAGAGAAGATTTTCTTTTGTTGAATGGATTTGATACCCTTTTTCTTCCAGGGATTTGGGAAGAGGTGGATTTGTGTTATCGGGCAATGCTAAGGGGGAAGAGGGGAGTTTTTGAGCCGAAGAGTATTATTTGGCACCAGGAGTCTACCACCTTTAATAAGGTGTATGGAGCGCGCCGCAAAACAATTATCGCTCACCGTAACATGTTCTTGTTTTTCTGGAAGAACATTCGTGATCCGGTAATGCTGGGTTGTCATTTTTTATTTTTGCCGTTAAGGCTTTTGATCTCGTTAGGTAAGGATAAAGGGGCGCTTTTGGAGGGTTTTTTCCAGGCCTTGCCTTTGTTGCCTTGCGCATTAGCCAGGAGGCGCGCTGAAGCGCGCTTTCCGATAAAAAGAATATTGAAAGATAAGGATATAGTGCAATGCAGATAGTGATGCTTACCAGCGATATTATTGAGGCGCGCATCGTAGCCAAAGAGTTGCTTGATGCGAAGAGGAAGCTTACAGCCGTAATCTTTGAGAAAAAAACAATTAATCTAAAGATGCGCGTAAAATTATTTTTGTTATTAGCCGCGCGCAAAATTAATCATTTAAGGATTATTGATATTAAGCGCGATTCAGCGCAAACCCTTATTCGGCAAACAGATAATATTAATTCTTCCGAGATTTCAGATTTATTAAGGTCTTTGCAACCGGATGTGATTGTTGTTGTAGGCACGCGAAAACTTAAGAAAGAAATTTTTTCTTGCGCTAAGAACGGCGCTATTAATTTGCATGGAGGGATCTTGCCGTATTATCGGGGAGCCGATTCTGTGTTTTGGGCGCTATGGAATAATGATCCGCACAACATCGGCGTTACTATTCATATGGTTGAAGAGGGCTTGGACTGTGGAAATATTCTTTTAACATGCAGGCTGGAAATGACCCGAGGCGATACGCTACGCTCGCTCCGAGATAAAATCATGTTTTTAGGGGCGCGCAAGATTAATGAGGCGCTTACTCTGATTGAATCGAACGTAGCAAAACCCGTTACTCAAAATGAAACATATGCAAGAAAATACCAGTCAGCAACGCCAACCTTAAAAAAACAGCTTGTAAAACGGCTGTCGCAGATGCGTTGTCGTGAAAGTGGGCTTAAACAATTCGGTGAGGAAGGCGTCTGTGTTACAGAAGTGCTATCCCAGAAGCCGCTTCTTGAAGCAATGCGAAAATCTGAAGTTGCAAAGAATCGTTTTTTTTGTTTGAGAATCGACGCCGATGAATTTGATGCTGGCGTATTTGAGCGCTATAAACGTTTTTTTAAGGATCATGCGCAGCTTGTAAGTATATTTTTTAATGCTCATCAGTACGCTGGTGCTGGGCGCGTTATCAGGGAATGCAGCGATATGGGGCTTGATGTTCAATCGCATGGCTATTATCATTATGCCTATAACGACTATGAGAGTAACCGTTTTAATATTGCTAAGGCAAAGAATTTTTTTCTTAAACTGGGCATAGAAACAAAGGGTTTTGTTGCTCCCATGGGCAAGTGGAATGAATCTTTGATGCAGGCCTTGGAGGATGAAGGCTATCTTTACTCTTCCGATTTTTCTTACGATTACCTGGGATTTCCCTCGTATCCTTTGTTAAAAAAGGGATTCAGCCGCGTGCTTGAGATCCCCGCGTTTCCGATAGCCCCGGATAAATTCTTTCGCGCAGGACATAACGATGTAAGGTTTATAGAAAGGTATTATAAAAGGGCGATTGATGAAATGACGCGTTGTGGCATCCCGATAATCTTGTATGCTCATCCCATGGCTCCTTTTGAGATTATTGAAATCTTAGGACGGGTGATTGGGTATGCGTTGGATGATAAACAACTGCGCGGCTGTACTATGACGCAGTTGTACGAACATTGGAGTGCGCGCCACGGCGTTCAACTTGCTTCAACGGATAGCGTTACCATTCCAGCTGAATTTGATTCGGCTATTTTCGGGAAACGCTATTTTGAGCATCCGCTTGGCGCAGCGAAGCGGATGATAAAGGAGCGTCTTGATTTTGAACGCTTGACACCTGATGATGAATTGCGTTGCAAACAGCCACGGCGTTTTTTTAAAACTGCCATGCGCAGAATATTGCCGGAACAAATGAAAGGATAATATGAACGTAGCATTCTATTCGTACCCTTCTGCTTTTCAGAATCCTGGCGGGGGAGAGGTGCAGCTGCTGAAGACAAAGCAAGCGATTGAGAAGCTGGGTGTCACGGTAAGATTGTTTGATCAGTGGAACGATAAGCTGCAAGATTTTGACGTTATACATATTTTTGGATCAGTCAAGGATTGCGTTGGCCTAATGCAGACAGCCAAGAATCTTAAGGTGAAGATTGCCATTTCATCAATTTTTTGGTCAAGTTTTAAGCGGGCGTTGCATGAGAGTAAGAACCCTAAAAAACGCTTGGAGTTTATGGCGCGGCATGCCGCTAAGGTTTTACTTCCGGTTTTTCCTTCCGCGCGCAGAAAGACCATGATGCTGGCTGATATTGTGCTGCCGAATTCGCTTGCTGAAGCAAGGCAATTAAGGCGTTTGTTTGCCCTCCCGCAGGAAAAGATTTCAGTGGTGCCTAATGGGGTAGATGAGCGTTTTTCAGAAGCTTCCGCAGAAAGCTTTAAAAAGAAATTCAAGCTAGAAAATTTTATTCTTGCGGTCGGCAGGATCGAGCCCCGGAAAAACCAGTTGAATTTGATTAAGGCGTTGCGTCATCTTAAGCAAGATTTGGTTATTGTCGGCGATCCTGTTTCTGATTACGCGGATTACTATCGCGTATGCAAAAAAGAAGCAGGTGCAAATGTGCATTTTCTCGGGGCCATTGATCATGAGGGTGAACTCTTGGCTTCTGCCTATGCCGCATGCGCTGTTTTTGTGGCTCCTGGCTGGTTTGAAACGCCCGGCCTTGCTGCGCTTGAGGCAGGCTTAGCTGGCGCAAAGCTTGCGGTTACCGCATGCGGTTGCACGCGGGAGTATTTTTTAAGCCATGCAGAGTATTTCGATCCTGCTCGGGTTAGCGATATTGCTAATGCAATTACTCAAGCTCTCAAGAAGCCATCTTCAACAACATTAAAAGACCATATTATGCAACATTATACCTGGGATAAGGTAGGACAACGTACACTTGAGGCATATCAGAGGATTATTCATGCGTAAGAAAACTATTCTTTTTGTCGTGGGCACCAGGCCTGAAATTATCAAAACAGCGTCGGTTATCGCTCTGTTTAAAAAAGATCAACGTTATTCAGTCAAGCTCATGTTTAGCGGACAGCATCAGGCTTTGGCAGCGCAGATGATTAAAGAGTTTGCGCTTACCGTTGATTACGATCTAAAGTTAATGAAGCCAGCGCAATCATTGAATTATTTAGCTTCCCGTTCTGTGAAGTTATTTGAACATGTTCTTACGCATTGTTCGCCGGACCTCATGATGGTGCAAGGAGACACCACTACCGCTTTTTGCGCAAGTCTTGCTGCTTTTTACAGAAAAATCCCTGTTGCCCATATAGAAGCGGGCTTGCGCACTCTTGATAAATACCGGCCCTATCCTGAAGAAATCAACAGGGCGATGATCTCGCGTATCGCAGATATGCATTTTGCCCCGACACAGCAAGCCAAAAGAAATTTGCTGCGTGAGGGAGTGCCTGCGCAATCAATTATAGTCACCGGTAACACTGTCATTGATGCTTTGTTGTATATAATTAAAAATAAACAGGCATCTTACAAGCTGCCTAGCGTTGTTGCTTCTTGTGAAAAAATCGTGCTTGTCACTGCTCATCGAAGAGAAAGTTTTGGCATTCCGTTACAGCATATTTGTCGGGCGCTTAAGATTATCGCTCGCAAGCATCCTGATCTTGGGATTGTCTATCCTGTTCATCCGAATCCTGAGGTTCGTCGAATAGCAAATCAAGAGCTCATCGGGCTAAGAAATATAGCTTTGATTGAGCCGCTTGGGTATATTGATTTCATCAAGCTTATGGAGCGATCTTGTATTGTGTTAACTGATTCTGGAGGAATCCAAGAAGAAGCGCCGTCATTGGGCAAGCCGGTATTGATCCTGCGCGATAAAACTGAACGGCCGGAGGTGGTGCAGGCTGGTTGCGCTAAGCTTATCGGCACAAGCACGCAGTCGATTGTTTCTGCGTGTGAGAGGCTGTTATCAAATAAACAAAGCTATCAGTCGATGAGCCGGAAAAAGAATCCCGTAGGCGACGGC
>JAGOIJ010000037.1 GCA_017995695.1 Candidatus Omnitrophota bacterium
TTTCAAAATCGAGGATATCGCGCGGAAGCCTAAACGGCGGAATGCCATAACGCAAAACCCCTCCGGATGTATGCAGGGCCTCAAAGATATCAACCTTAATTCCCTTACGCGCCAACTCTCCGGCACAGCACAATCCAGCCGGGCCTGAACCGACAATCGCAACTTTATATTGAGAAAGTTTTGCGTCTTCTTGCACAGGAACGGCAAGTTTATTGTTCATTCCAAAATCACCCACAAAACGCTCAAGAAAATGGATATTAATAGCAGCATCTGATGCAAAAGGTGAACCTTTCTTTGTAAGCACGCATGCCTTGCGGCACTGGTACTCGGCAGGACAAACCCTTCCGCACAACGAGGGAAAGTTATTTGTTTCTCTTATCGTCAGATACGCGCTTTTATAATCATGCTTAGTGATATAAAAAATAAATTTCTTAATGTTTATATTAACCGGGCAACCGGCAATGCATGTCGGGTTCTTGCACTGAAGACAGCGGGCAGCCTCTTGCAAGGCCTCGGCTTCGCTATAGCCTAAGACAACTTCGCTAAACCCCTGTATCCTTAACGCTGCCTCTAATTCTTTGACTTTTTGCGGCTCTGATCTCATAGTATTTTGCTTAAATTACAGATATGTTTTTCTTTGTCACCATAAATACGATTTCTTTTTTCTAATTCGTTCCAGTCAACAAGATTACCGTCAAACTCTGGTCCATCGACACAGCTAAATTTAGTTTTTCCGCCGATCGTTACCCGACAGCAGCCACACATACCGGTGGCATCAACCATCAGGGCGTTAAGCGAAACGAGCGTCTTAACCTTATGCGGGGCGGCAACCGAAGAAACTCTTTTCATCATGGGGATTGGCCCTACGGCATACACCAAATCGTAATGATCAGACTCAAGCAGTCTGGCTAATACATCGGTAGTAAAACCCTTTTGCCCATAGGAACCATCATCGGTAGCAACAAAGAGTTCATCGGAGGCGCTTCTCAACTCATGCTCTAAAATCAATAATTCCTTGGTGCGCGCCCCCAGAATCGTGACTACATGATTGCCGGCTTTCTTGAAGGCTTTAGCTACCGGAAGGATCTCTGCGATACCCACGCCACCCCCCACTAAAATAACCTTACCAAAATTCTTAATCTCGGTAGGATGGCCCAAGGGTCCGGTTAAAGCAAATAAAGAATCGCCAGTTTTTAACGCACCTAGGGTGCGCGTCGTAAACCCGAGCTCCTGGAAGATCAAGGTGATTTCGCCTTTTTCAGGTTGGGTATCCACAACCGTTAAAGGAACCCGCTCTCCGTGATCGCTTGCCATCAAAACGACAAACTGCCCTGCTTGCGCTTTTTGAGCAATCAAAGGCGCCTGCAAAACAAGCTTAATGATCTTGGTATCTGCTGATTCCTTTATTATTGTCTTATGAGTGATTTTCATGCTCACCGTAACGTTTTCGATCGGTAATCTTTGTGCATCATTTGCCTAGAAAATAAGCACAACCCCTTAAAAACAAAAAGGTATCCTGCCTGAATTAATGCGGGACACCTTTGTCCGTTCTTTAATTATGCAAAGATATTAGCACAACGAATTACCTTGTCAAGTGAAAAATGCGGGCAAAACTATCGTCCAATCAACGCTATTGCAGCGTTGGCGTAAGCAACATAAGCACTTTCTTTTCTTGCTTTACTTGCTGTTGCCCCACAGGAATCCCGAAAAACTCCCGCTGCGCCTGCCTATGCTCTTGCTCGGAATCAAGACTCCCGAAAACTATGGTATCGCCATCGCGCACCCGCAACTGTGTCATGGCGGTGCTTACCGAAGAAACAGCATCCGCAACCATTCGACTTGAAGTCGGACGGATGACAACCGTTATCGTGCCATCATTATTGGCGGTTGGCAACACCTCAAGAAATTCCCCCACAGGCTGACGCTCAAGATTAGTCACGCGCGTGCCATCAGAAAAGATCATCGTGGAAACCCCGAAGATCTGATCAGTGGTTACCTGCAACTGCGCAGGCTCGCCGCTTAACGTAACCACCGTCATATCAGAAGCAATGCGCACGTCTGAACGTATACTCATTGCCTGAATCATAGCCTTAAAGGCAGCGTCCGGGATAACCACTCTGCTAGCGGTAATACCAACTTCTTTAAGAAAATCATCCGTGCCCTCAACCACCATGACTTTCACTTTGATCTGCTTCTGCGCGATGTCCAGCTCCTCAACCATCAAAGCGATACGAGCAATGTGCGTGGGATCATCAAGCACAATGAGCGCGTTACTATTAACATCAACGCTTACTTTACCCGCAGGCCCCTTAAATTCATTTACAATAGGAGCAAGATCACTTGCCTGCGCGTGCTGTATCTTAAAAATCTTAACCTCGGTGTTATCCTGCGCAATAACAATCCCAAGCCACGATAGGATTGCCAAAATAAGAATACCTGGACATTGTTTCATCGCTTTTTTTTCTCTTGTGCCTTTATCTTTTTCCAATTGCGGATAATTTCACGCGGAGAGGAAACCTTGGTTGTCCCAAAAACATGGGGATGCCTTCTGATAAGCTTTTTAATTAACCCATCAATAACATCTTCGATATCAAATGCCTTTGCCTTGCTGGCAATCTGGGAATGAAACATGACATGCAACAACAAATCCCCTAATTCTTCCTGCATAGAAACAGGATCGTTCTTGCGCACTGCGTCATCAAACTCTTGCACTTCTTCGCGCAAGTGACGCAACAGGCTCTGATGTGTCTGTTTCTTATCCCACAGACAGCCGGATGGGCCGTGCAACGTCTTAAAAACTTCCTTTAGTTTTACAAATTGCGTCATTATGTTCTTCTGGTTCGACGCAAGGCCTTGGCCATTCTCTCTTTCGCCTGGGAAACAGTCTTACCCTCGGTCAGATGATTGTCGCAAATTGCGGCATAGCCTTTACGGTTTTTAATGCGGAATATAGTAACGTTTCTTCCTTCTACCTTCATAGAGCACCTCGCTTGCCTGACTGCGTCGTTTTTAGGTCGCAGTTTGTGAATTTTTCTCTAACAAGAGCGCAAGAAACACAATGTGCTGTTTTTCCTCATCAATGAGTTGCTGAATCACCTTTTTTTGTGGGTCAGCCGTATAATTGAGCAATTCACTAAAAAAAAGTATGGCGTCTTTTTCAAAGGAAATACCGTAAATCAACGCATCCTTAACCGAAGCAACCTTCTGCGCAAACGATGCCGGCGTAACATCCTGATAAAGCTTATCGCTCACCAACGATTGCATATATTCCGTGAGCTCTCCCGGGTACGATTCAGCCGCAGTATCATCTTGCAAGGAAGCCCGAATAGCGCTGAATTTCGTGATATGCGTTTCTTCCCATTGCGCAAGCTGCAAAAACAATGCCTTCAGCTCTTGATGATTAAACTTTTGGGCAGCAAGCGCGTAAAAATCTCTTCTCTTCTTTTCCTTTTCTATCCCTGAATCGACTATTTCGGCAATATGCAATATATTCATGGATCATCCCCCTTTTGCAAATATCAGATACCTACGCATCTTATTGTACTGATAATCAAATCAATCTGCAATCTTTTTTGATGGGTTACAGAGTGTACAACGTGTTACGCTGCTTAATCAGTCCTTCGCAAACTAATCTTTGCAGCAAAACGCTCACGCGCCTTTCGTGAGCATTTAGCTTACAACCGAGCTCTTGCAAAGAAGCCTTTTTTTGTTTTGCTAAAATTGAAAGTATCCTCCCGCGAATCTGCCGATCTGAGCCCTCAAATCTAGGCTGCCGGACATAATGGCGGCTTTGGCGCGAAGGATTCGCAACGCTTGACTTTAAAAATGACCCGTAATCCATTAATGCCGAATACCACATCCGGGGATTATTCTTATCCATTGTTTTGGCTATCAAAGGCTCAAGATCCTGATCGCTAACTTCGTTTCGGCTGGAAAAAAAATGAAAGATAAAAACACTGCGTATATTAGTTTCTACAAACACTTCAGGCTTATTAAAAGCAAACGCAGCTATTGCGCCAGAGGTTGCTTCTCCTATCCCAGGTAACGACTGCAATGCCGCCCGATCCGATGGGATAACCCCATCAAAATCCCGTACCACTTTTTCTGCAAGGCGTTTTAATGCCAGGGCCCTGCGGTTATACCCCATACCTTGCCACACGGGCAAGATTTGGGCTAAGGAAGATTGCGCCAAAACCCGGACAGTAGGAAATCTGGCAATAAAAAGCGGGAACTTAGTAATCACCCTTGATACTTGGGTTTGTTGCAACATAATTTCAGAAACAACAATATGGTAAGGCTCATACGTCGTCCTCCACGGCAACGCTCGTTTGTGGCAGGAAAAATAATCATAGACTATTTTTCTAAACTGGGGATAGGAAGGTTTGCGGCGAACTGCGCTACTCATAATCAGGCATTGTACTGCTATGCAAGCTGACCGTCAATGGCGGGAATCTTACTACCAAGCTCATCGAGCAATTCAATATCATTGGGTAAAATTTCATTTTCGCTGTCAACAAAAGAGAACATCTCTGCAACATCCTCAAGAACGACAACCTGCTGGATTAATGCCTGATCTTGAACCATGCGTAGATGATTTTGGTAGCGCGGGTACAAAATTGCCCCGATAATAAGCACCAAACAACTTACCATCGCAAAAGAAAATGCCGGCTTAAGTTTGAATAACGCTCCTTGAGGAAGCGGCTGCTGCTTAAGAAGTCTTGCCGTAAGCTTTTCATCAAGCTCATGCTGGAAATTAAGCCAAAATGATTCGTTGCCTACCGGGGCTGGTTCTTTTGCCACAGCTGCAAGAATATGCTTAAGCTGACTGACTTTTTCTTGGCAACGCAGACACCCCGCTATATGCTGTTGCACGCGCGATCTATCTTTTTCAGAAAGGCTATCCTCAACAAAATCATATAATTTCCTTTTAAGCAAAAAACACGTTATCATATCGTCCTCCTGTCACCTGCTAAACCGGGCTAAGCGTTGCCGTAAATACTCAGTAGCCCGAAACAAATGTACCTTCACTGTTGCCGGCTTACACTGCACAACCTGCGCAATTTCTTGAACACTCAAACCGCTTTGATGTTTCAGTGTAAAACAGATCCTTTGTTTTTCAGAAAGCTGATTGATCTGCTCAAACAAAAGATCATGAAATTCCCGCTCACTGGCCTGCTGCCATGGCCCAAGGCTCACATCCGGAACCTCAAGGGGCTTTTGCTCTCCTTGATCATCGGTTGCGTTAAACGACACTGCGCGGTGCTTTTTTTTCTTGCGCAGAAAATCTAATGCACAATTCGTCACAATACGGTAAAACCATGTTGAAAAAGCTGCTCGCTCATGGAATGACCCAATATTGCTATAGACCTTGATAAAAGCCTCCTGGACCACATCCTTGGCATCTTCCAAGTTGCGCACCAAGTTAAAAGCGATATGTAAACCCTTCTGACGATAAAGCACAACCAACGCATCAAAACTTGCGCGCTCGCCTTTTTTTACATTTTCAATAAGCTGCCGTTCGCTTAACACCTGCTGATCTACCATAGGCTTTTAACGTTAGAGTTCCGGGACAGTATTATCAAAACCGGACAACTCGCGCTGCCCTTTCCTCTGCTGGCGACGCTGGAGAATCTGCTGATACTTTTGCGGGTCTTCAGCTTTTATCTCCTCCAGCCGCTCCTGCATCCGTTGCTTTCGCTTCTGCATAATCTCTTTGTATTTCTCCGGATTCTCTTGCTTCAATTTTTCCAAGCGCTCCATGCGCTTCTGCTTAATCTCCTGCATCACTTTTTCGTATCGCGCCGGATCGCTCTTCTTTAATTCTTCAAGCTTCTGCTTCAGCTCTTGCCTCTTCTGGCGCATAGCTTGCTTAAACTTTTCAGGATCTTCCTGCTTAAGCTTCATTAACTCTTGCTTATCCAAACTCTGATGCCTGCCCATGCCCCAACCACTATGGAAGGAATCTTCAGCTAAAATGGGTCTTTCTTGAGTTACCTCATCTTCCGCTGCCCAAGCTTGCGTTACCCATAGTAACGTACCAAGAAACATTAAACCAATAAAGATACCGCTACGAAAGTAACCTTTTCCCATATATCCTCCTTTTTTGGCTTTCGGCATGCTTTATCTATTAGACGTATGCTTTGCCAAAAAGGTTTACTATGACTTCTTAACCTATGGCGATATTGTAGCACAAAAATTAAGATCCTATAGCGCTTATTGGGTAGTTCGGCTTATTTTGTTTTCTGAAGGGACAACGAATTGAGGAGAAGATGAGGTTTGCTGATTCCTTGTCGGAGTCGAAAAGGGTAACTGCCGTATAGAATTGCTTTGCATCTTCGCGTTTGTTAGCCCCACCCTCTGCTGCATTGAAGAAAAAGCGTTTCTTTGGCTCATGGAAGGATACGAATTGACGGAAGTAATCTTAGGTCGATTATAGATAGTTTTCGGCGGAGAAATACGCATAGAGTTAAGACGGTTATAGGTCTGCATTGCCTGACGCGTCCCGGCATTAACAGCCGTATTCACCATAAAGCTGGGGCGAGTATTAACCGCAATGCTATTCCTCACGCTACTAGCCACCTGCGCAGAGCTGATCCCTGAATGAACAGGAGATTGGACGCTGGTATAGACTGTCTTAGGAAAGGAGGCAAAATCATTATCCCCTGCCCAGACAACAGTTACTAACCCGATGCTCAAAAGATAACATAGCAATAGCTTTTTCACGGTTAAGCTCCTTAGGCCAATAGTACCATATGACGCTCAAGAAAACAACCCCTTCAAAACAATAACAGAAAACGTTTTCTTCTTTATGGTAACGCCCTCACCGGGTTTGCGCGTCTTTCAATCTTCACCAGCCCACTCTGAAACGGCTCAAGGATTCTCTCTAGAATGCCAGATAGATACGCCATTAAAATACCGTAGTTAGTAATCGGCACACCAGAGCGCTGCGCCTTCTCAATGCGATGGAGGATCTCTCGCCTGTTAACCATGCAACCCCCGCAGGCAATAATTAATTTAAAGCGCCTGATATCTTCAGGAAAATCGCCTCCTGCAGTAACCTCATAGTGTAATTCTTTATGCGTATAGTTTAACAGCCACGTAGGGATTTTTGTCCTGCCGATATCCTCCGGCTGGACATGATGGGTGCAACTTTCAGCAATCAGTATTTCATCGCCGTCTTGCAACTCATCAACTGCATAGACACCTTGCACAAAGGCATTGAGATCTCCTTTGTGGCGCGCAAATACCGTAGAAAACGAAGTCAAGGGAATATCCTGCGGCAAGAGATCGCGCACTGTCTCAAACACCTGCGAATCAGTAATCACGACTTTAGGCTTATCGCGCAAAGCGCGTATTGCTTGAAGCAGCTCTGTCTCTTTGACCACGTATGCCAAGGCGTTACGATCAAGGATATCGCGCATAACCTGTACCTGCGGCAGGATCAATCTACCTTGCGGCATAGCGCTGTCAATAGGACATACTAAAATAACGGTATCCTGCGGATTAATAATATCTCCAACTAAAGGAATTGGCGACCAGTGCGCTGGGGCAAGCTCCATAATCTTTTGTTTAAGTGAATCGATCCCCAAGTTTTGCTTTGCGCTTACTTCAAGAAAAGGATAATTCTTATTTAATAAGTAATCTCTGGCCGCATCCCCAGGCAACTCGCATTTATTGATCACAAAGATAAAAGGAAGTTTCTTCAAGCGGAACACATCGACAAGATCTTCTTCGAAATGATCAAGAAGCGTATCTGGCGCAACCACCATGATGCCGACGTCTGTTTTTCGCAACACTTTGTGCGTGCGCTTAACGCGCTCATCTCCTAGCAGCCCCTCATCATCGATGCCGGCAGTATCAATAAGCATGCAGGGACCGATCGGAAGTATCTCCATCGGCTTATAGACGGGATCCGTGGTTGTGCCGGCGACTTCAGACACAATGGCAGTATCCTGTCCGGTAATGGCGTTGATGAGGCTGGACTTACCAGTATTGCGCTTGCCAAAAATTCCTATATGCAACCGGTTACTTGCTGGGGTTCTGTACATGATTAGTCTCCAATCTTTCGTTTAACTACTTAGTCGTTGTTCCATTACGCTACAACGAGAAACATTGTTATTACGATAAGTGCTACTGATGCAATCAATGGTCCGTTCTGTGTCATTGCGAGGAGTGACTCTCCAATTCGTCTTCACGACGAAGCAATCTTTTGAGATTGCTTCGCTCCGCTCGCAATGACACATAAGAAAACACTTATTCACAGATTGAGGTGTTGACTTTTTTTAACGCATCGCCGCGGCCGTAATCAACGTTACGATCAATTGAGCGCGCCATGCCATCCATGCAAAATGCGCACGCCCCGGCTGGCTCATCAACACAGCGCTTCCCCGGATATATCTCATAGAGTTTACGGTAAGGCGCAGGCGTAAAATTAGGCATAAGCACATTCGCTCCGGCCTTCAAGCCTTCGACCCGATAATCCCCACCCAAACTGCCAAATGCAGTGGTGGCAGGCAGATGCGCAGTCTTCGTAACAATACGCGTGAGCGCAAGCGTTTTCAAAACCATAGCAACATCGCCGCGCACCTCATGCTTAAGCCGCGTCGCCTGGTGCGGGATAAACGGGCCAATACCGATCATATCAAAATCTTCGCGCCCAAAGAAATCTATATCGGAGGCAAGCGCTTGCGGGGATTGCCCCGGCAATCCCACTAAATTACCTGAACCTACCTGAAATCCAAGCACGCGCAAATCTTTTAAACATTGTAACCTGCGCGTAAAACTCATATCCGGATGCAATAAAGCGTACAGTTCAGGATCTGTTGTTTCAATCTTAAGTAAATAGCGGTCAGCGCCTGCCTCTTTCCATGCCTTATAAGTATCAAACTCATATTCACCGACCGAAAGCGTTACCGCAAGATCGTGCCGGTTCTTTATTTCCCTGATAACATCAACGAGCCACAGCGCATCAAGGCCTGCATCCTCGCCTGATTGCAACACCACAGTTTTTATTCCTTGCGCTGCGATCTGATCGACAGCTGTCAGAATCTCCTCTTGACTCATGCGATAACGTGTCAACGAATGATTGTTCTTCTGCAAACCGCAGTAGGCGCATGAACGCTGACAGAAATTAGAAAACTCAACAATACCGCGCAATAAAATACCACCGCCCATATATTGCTTACGCACGTTATCAGCAAAGGCATAGATCAAGGCAAGCCCTGGCTGGTCATCGACTCCTAGCGCGTACACAAGATCCTGCGCGTTAAAAGCGCCGATTGAAATCCTCTGCAAGGCGTGATCTAATTTAGACAAGCTCATCGTATTTTCCTCGCTGCATTTCGGCAAAAATTGCTTGCACGGACTTTTGATCATCAATAGGTAATTCTTTCCGCAGTGATTCAATCATACGATAGCCTTGCGCACGCACATCAACGGATGCAAAATTATCAAGATATTCCTTAAGGGTAATTAATGCGTTAACGCTACATTTACCCTTAATCATGCCTGGCTTAGCCAAACACATGAATGCTTCACCGGTGCGCTCTTTGCGGTAACAGGCAGTGCAGAAGCTCGGGATGAACCCGCGCGTAAGCAAAGACGCCATGACCTCATCAAGGGTTCGGTGATCAGCAGTGGAAAATTGCGCCCCGACCGAGGTTACGACCTCAGTAGCGCCGTAAGCGCCAGGCGCGGTCTTTGATTCTGCGCTTGCTTGGGAAATACCGAGATTAAAAAGCGCATCGCGCATCGACGCTGATTCTCGCGTCGAAAGAATAATCCCTGTATAAGGAACACACAGCCGCAATACCGCAACAACCTTTTTAAAATCATCGTCAGAAACTGCATAGGGCGCATGTTCAGAAAAAACAACTCCTTGCGCAGGCTCGATGCGCGGCACAGAAATAGTATGCGGCCCCACCTTAAACGTCCTCTCAAGTGCTGCAATGTGTGATAATAAACCTAACGTGTCAAATTTGTAATCGTAAAGGCCATACAATACGCCGATACCCACATCATCAATCCCCGCCAAGAAAGCCTGATCAATAGCTTCGATGCGATGATCAGGGTCGCTCTTGGGCCCTTGAGGATGTACGGCGCGATACGTTGCCTCATGGTAGGTTTCCTGAAAAAGCTGATACGTCCCGATCCCCGCAGCCTTCAGTTTCTTATATTCGCCTACGCTCAAAGGAGCGCAATTGATATTAACCCTTCGGATGCGATGCGGCCCCACGCTTGCCGCATAGATTGCCTTGATTGCGTTAACATAGTAATCTGCCCCGCTCTTCGGCCGGGATTCGCCAGCCACCAACAGTATGCGCTTGTGCCCGCGGGACAAAAGCCACTGCGTTTCCTTGGTAATTTCTGCCATAGAAAGGGCCTTGCGCGTGATCGCTTTGTTATCTGCTTTGAATGCGCAATACGCACAATTATTCAAACAATAATTACTAATATACAGCGGCGCGAAAAGCACAACCCGCTTGCCGTAGATTGCATTTTTCACAAAGGCGGCTGCGTCAAAAATCTTGTTAAGCATTGAGGGTTCCTGAACCGCCAATAGATGTGCTGCCTCTTTCAGAGTTAGCCGCTCTAACGATTTTGCCTTGGCGAGAATTTCATCCAGCCGCGCTTCATCTATGCGCGTTGCATTATTGAGTAGATCATTAATAGCATCTTCGTTAATATATTTCATTGCTCATTATCCTTTTGCTTTACTAAGACCGGACTTTACCATTACTCCATCTATCTTACCCAGCCTTCCGGTCAAGGCCCCAACTTCGTCCGTCGTCATATCTACGATCAGCACAATTACTGAACAATCCTCCTTAAGGTGCGGCAGGCCCATGCGTCCCAAGATGTTTGCTCCGTACTCTGTTAAAATGGCATTAACCGCTGGCGCGCTTTTCTTACGATCCTCAACTACAATCCCCACAAATCCTAATCTCTTTTGCATATTCCTTCCTTTCTCATGCCCCTGGCGAGCGCTCTCGCTCAAGGGCATTGCTCTAAATGGTTCTGTTACCGAGGGGTGACACGGAAGAGGGACATCCCCGTTCCGAGGACACACATGCCCGCAGGAATGGGGAGACTTCCGTGGCAGGACCCCGAGACGCATCCGCTTGCCGCTTCGCCCAATCCTATCGGAAGGATTGGCGTGCGCTTGCTGAATCCGCCCAATCCTATCGGATGGATTGGCGTGCGCTTGCTGAATCCGCCCAATCCTATCGGATGGATTGGCGTGCGCTTGCTGCGCAAAAAAATCCTGACCTCTAAGCCAACGAGATCAGGATTAAAATATAAAACTCCTCATCCCTTGGGCTTAGAAGATTATTCCTTACCTTCAGGCTTTCCTAGTTGTAATTATTTTTACTACTTGCCACTTGCCTTACGATAACTCTGCAAGATCTCAACGACCTTCTTCGGCGTCAACGTCCCATAAATCTTTCCATCTATCATCATCACCGGCGCTAAACCACACGCGCCTAAACAGCGCGCCTCTTGCAAAGTAAATAAACCATCGCTTGAAGTCTCACCGATATCTATCTTAAGCTCTTCTTTGATTTTATCGAGAACATCGCCTGCTCCCTTAATATAACAAGCAGTTCCCAGGCAAACAGAGATTTCATGCTTACCTTGCGGCTTAAGTTTAAAATAATGGTAGAAGGTGGCTACGCCCCAAATATGCGCAGTTGGTATATCCATGGAGCGCGCTACCTCATCCATAACGTCCTGACTAAGGTACCCATACAGCCCTTGCGCCTTATGCAAGATCTGAATCAAAGTTGACTCAGCCCTCGGCTTTCCCTTGATATCATCCATAAAATTCTTAAGTTCTTTTAATTTTTTGTCTTCTGTTAACACTGCCTGTGCCATTACTGATCCTTTCGCTAACGAACAGTGAGTTCTTGAGGAACAATGCCTCGCGGTTGTTTGGCTTTATAGTGCGTATGCAACAATTCATGCGATTTCTCACTTAACGGCTTGCCTAAAAATTCCTTGTATAACCTTCTGATGTCAGGATTATTGTGGCTCCTGCGAATAGTTTTAGTCCGATCGATACCATAAAGCGCCTCGGCTCTCTTGCGTAAACAATCCTCATCTAAAGGAATTGAGTTTAGGCCTGCGTACGGCTGGCCGCCGCCGCCAATGCAACCGCCAGGGCAACCCATGATCTCCACAAAATGGTAGCGCGTCGGATCCTTACGCACGATATTTAATAATTCATTGGCGTTACCAAGCCCATGCGCGACGGCAACGCGGATCTCTGTCCCATCCAACATGACCTTGCCTTCTTTGATCCCCTGCAAACCGCGGATATCAGTAATCTCAAGATCCATCAATGGCTCATCCGTATACAACTCATACGCTGTGCGCAATGCCGCCTCCATCACGCCGCCGGTAGTGCCAAAAATTGCGCCGGCTCCGCTTGAGATCCCCAATGGTTTGTCAAAATCCTCACCCTTAATATTTACAAAATCAATCCCTGCGGATTTAAACATCCAGGCGATTTCGCGGGTCGTCACCACGATATCCACCCCAGGCATACCATTAACACGTAACTCGGGGCGCGCAGCCTCATACTTTTTGGCAGTGCAGCACATTATTGCGACACTTAAGATCTTTTTCGGGTCTGCTTTTATCTTCTGCGCAAAATACGTCTTCACCATCGCCCCCATCATAGACATGGGTGATTTACAGGTGGAGACATTTTCAATCAGGTCAGGATAAAACTGCTCAAGGCACTTCATCCA
>JAGOIJ010000038.1 GCA_017995695.1 Candidatus Omnitrophota bacterium
ACGATTCTGATAGGGATGCCCTTGATATCAATAATATCTTCAATGGTATCGCGGGTGGTTCCGGCAACAGGAGTCACGATCGAACGCTCCTGCTTAAGTAAGGCGTTCAGCAATGATGATTTCCCAACATTGGCCTTGCCGCAAATCACCGCCTGCACACCCTCACGTAAAACGCGGCCATGGAAAGCGTGCTCAAGCAGATGCAGGAGACGCTGACGCATAGCATCCAACTGCTCTCTTACGGCTTTGCCATCAAAAGCATCTGTTGCTTCATCAGGGAAATCAATCGCTGCTTCCAGCGCAGTGAGCGCCTTAAGTCCGATACTCTGCAAAGCGTGAATCTCACGAGAAAAACCTCCCCGCAATTGCTCTGCGCTGACGGTTAATGCGGCATCGGTCTTTGCGCGGATAACATCAATAACCGCCTCTGCCTGCGCAAGATCAATCCTTCCGTTTAAAAAAGCGCGCTTCGTAAACTCTCCAGGCTCGGCTATACGCGCGCCTGCCTCAAGCACAAGGTCAAGCACGCGGCGCAAAACAACAATGCCACCGTGGCAATTAATTTCAATGACATCCTCTTTGGTATACGACCGGGGAGCGCGCATCACCGTAAGAATCACCTCATCAACAATATCGCAACTATGAACGCTCTTGCCACACCGCACTTCATCAAGCGCTTGCCGGTTATGGTGGCTTTGCGCATCGAGGTTAGCCACAATCCAACCATAGTGTATAGTGTACGTCTTATGACGGCTAGGCCTTATTCCGTCTTTCGACAAAAAGATTTTATCGGCGACAGCCAATGCCCCGGGACCGCTAATACGCACAATACCAATCCCACCTTCTCCCGGCGGGGTAGTAATCGCTGCGATAGTATCGATCATTTTGCTTGTAATCATCATCTTGATTGCAAAGAGAAAAACTCTCGCGCCTCCCCAACTACAAACAAAGAGCCTGTTACTAAAATACAATCTTCGCGGGATGCTACTTCTTGAGCGGATAATAAGGCTTCTTTAACAGAATGAGTACACATAGACACAGTCTTTTTAAAATAAGATTTTAAACGCTTCGGCTCTTCGCCACGAGGATTTTGCGCCTTAGTTAGAAAAACGGTGCCGGCGAAACCATCCAAGATCCGACATACTCCCTTGATATCTTTATCCTTAGATATGCCGAAGATTAACCAAAGTTTTTTAAAAGAAAAACTGCTGTTGATTGTCTCGCGCAGAACCTTCGCTGAGGCAACATTCTGGGCGCCATCTAAGACAATAAGCGGAGCTGTGGACATAATTTCGCAACGCCCAGGCCAGCGCGTTAACGCTATTCCCCTGCGTATTGCTCGCCGAGAAACTACTATCCCAAAATCTTTAAGAACCTCAATCGCGGCAATAGCCGTCGCCACATTCAGGAGCTGATGCTCGCCTAAGAGAGGAATAGAAAGATTGCGATAATGAGCGTGCGCTGCACGGACATCAGAGTGCCCCCGATGGCTTTCAAACAACACATGCTTACCAATCTCAATTACCGCAGCATGCACCTGGGCTGCCCTTTCGCGAATCACCTTCAACGCTTCTTGTTTTTGCGGGGCAGTAACCACAACGGACCCGCAGGACCGTGTCTGCGCATTAGTTTCTTTTATAATCCCGGCTTTTTCTCGGGCAATCGCTTGCAAGGTTGAGCCTAATTTTTGCGTGTGCTCATAACTTATAGGCGTCAAGACTGCAACTAAGGCATCAACAACGTTAGTCGCATCCAATCTCCCGCCTAAGCCGGTCTCAAGGACAACGATGTCGGTTTTTTGCTTTTTGAAATATAAAAATGCGAGCGAGGTATATACCTCAAAAAATGTCAAAGACCCATACAAGGAATGCCGGTTATACGTTTCGATGCGCGGCTTAAGTTCTTGCACCAAATCTGCAAGCTCATGCTTTGCAATCATGCCCTCGAAGTCTTTTACTGATTGATGGCGTTGGCCGCGCGGCCTTAAGATACGGATTCGCTCTCTGAAATCAGAAAGATGCGGTGAGGTATAGAGTCCAACGCGCAAACCAGCTTCGCGCAGTATATAGGCAATAAACGCGCACGTTGAACCCTTCCCCTTGGTTCCGGCAACATGAATACAACGCAATGACTGCTGGGGGTCATTGATGCTATGCAGGAACCCCCTAACCCGGTCAAGCTTCAATGATTCCTTATACGGATATTCAGGAATTTTTTCGTAATTAACGAATGATTCAAGAAAATGCAGCGCTTCTGGAAAGGTCATCAAGCAAGAACATTATCTAGCTCATCCGCATCAGGGCGAATAGCAAGGCGCGCAATCCAATCACTGAACGAATAAGCTAAACGATTAATGTCTAAAATGACGCATGCCGGTAAAGACCATCGCAATCTTGTGCTTATCGCAAGCCTTGATAATTTCTTCGTCGGCGATTGATCCTCCGGGCTGAATAATAGCGGTAACCCCGGCTTTCGCAGCGAGAATGACAGCGTCCTCTTTAGGGAAAAATGCATCGGAGGCAAGGCAGGAATCTTTGCACAGCGCCCCTGATTTCTTTTGAGCAATATACACCGAATCAACGCGCGACATCTGACCAGCCCCTATACCCACCGTCTTGCGGCCGCGCGTAAGAATAATGGCGTTCGATTTAACGTGCTTAGCAACCTTCCAGCCAAAAATCAGGCTTTCCATCTGGCCCTTCGTTGGTTTTTTCTTTGTCACTACCCTAAGATTGTTTTGATCAAGGGTGTCCATATCTTTATCTTGCAATAGGAGCCCGCCGCTGACGCGCTTCATATCAAATTCGCTGATAGGCTCAGTATCAAAGAGTTCCAGGATGCGCAGGTTTTTCTTATCCTTAAAAACGAGCAACGCTTGGGGATCAAAGCCCGGCGCAATAATACACTCTAAGAAACCACTCTTAGCAACTACGCGCGCCAAAGCAAGGTCAACCTTTCTGTTAAACGCGACAATCCCTCCAAACGCAGAAAGCGAATCGCATTTCCATGCCGCCTTATAGGCTTTTTCCAAAGAATTATCCTCGGCAACGCCACAAGGATTGTTATGCTTGACAATCACTGCTGCGGGCAATGAAAATTCGCGCACTAATTCCCAGGTGGCGTTAAGATCAAGAATATTATTAAATGAAAGCTCTTTGCCATGCAGCTGCTTAAGATTAACCAGCCCCTTGCTCTTGCCTTTTTCTTTATAAAACGCGGCTTTCTGATGGGGATTCTCCCCGTAGCGCAAACCTTGTAGCTTCGTAAACTCAAAACGCACTTCTTGCGGAAACTCATCAGGAACTGAGGCGTTCGTTGGCTGGGTTACCTTCTTTAAATACTCGTAAATTGCATGATCATAGGCGCTGGTGCGCTCAAAAACTTCCACGGCCAACTGGCGCAACAAGGTTAATGATATCGTGCCTTTATTACGCTTGAGTTCAGCGATAATTTCGGGATAACGCTGAGGATTGCACACCACCACAACAGATTGATGATTCTTTGCCGCCGAGCGCAGCATCGACGGACCGCCAATATCAATATTTTCTATCGCTTCTTCAAGGGTTACCTGAGGATTTTGGGTCGTTTTCTCAAAAGGGTATAAATTAACCACCACTAAATCTATCAATCCGATGCCGTGCTTTTTAATCGTTGCCATATGCTCGGGGTTGTCCCGTAAAGCCAACAGCCCTCCATGGATAGCCGGATGCAGCGTCTTCACCCTCCCGTCAAGCATTTCAGGAAATCCTGTGTATTCTGATACATCTTTCACCGTGATAGCGTTATCGCGCAGCAGCTTTGCTGTCCCACCCGTAGAAAGGATTTCCACCCCAAGCGTTTGTAATCCTTTAGCAAAATCAATAATGCCGGTCTTATCTGACACACTAATTAAAGCGCGCTTAACATTTACCATAGTAGCTTTTCTCCTTATAATCTGTTCTTGCCTAACACGACCGAATGATTACTTGTTAAATCTAAAATTAACCAGGTCTGCATCTTGCATGATATACTCTTTTTGCTCTGAACGAAGTTTGCCTGCCTGCTTTGCTTGGGTTTCTCCGCCGCAACTCAAGAAATCGTTAAGGCTGATAATCTCAGCGCGAATGAAACCCCGTTGAATATCGGTATGGATCGCTCCCGCAGCCTCGTGCGCGGTCGTCCCTTTACGAATAAGCCAAGCGCGGGTCTCTTTTTCTCCAGTCGTAAAGAAACTAATGTAACCGCTATCGGCAAGCGCCTTAGCCAGCAACCCTTGAGGATCAGCGAGCATCTGTTGGTCGACAATAACGATAGGCTTAACGGTAAACAGCGTATAGCCAGCCAGCGCCTGCTTTTCAGCATCATTCAAATTCGCGCGGGCAATAAACTGCTCGCCCTCCAATACCCCTTTTAGTTTAAGCAACAAGGCTTTTTCTTCCTCCGTTGTGGCGCGGCCCAAACGTGTTTCTACAAACTCTAAGTCCTTCAACACAAGATCAGTGCTTGCGTTAGCAGCGACCATGATGGCGTCGGCGTCTTTAAGATTCTCTTCGCTCACGAGCTCTACTTGTACATATGTTTTCTTTTTAGACTTGGTTATGGCGTCCACCTGATCAAGGCGGCTATCTTTAATATTCTGTTTTCCGCAAGGTAATTCTGGCAGGGAAACTAAAGCAATTTTCACTCTTCTTTTCCTTTCAAAAGCAATTCCTCATACCTTGGCCTTCTTTAAAGCCTCATCCTTACCAGAAAGCAGGATACGCGTGGAATTGTTTATACTTCTTCGTCCTGTTTTTTAGTTGCTTGATACTGACTGATGATCCCGGCAGCGATTTTGTGCGGGACTTCTGCGTAGTGGGAAAACCGCATGGTATACGAACCTCTTCCTCCGGTCATCGAACGCAAATCATTAGCATAGGTAAACATTTCAGCAAGCGGCACCTGAGCCTTAACAATCTGGGATTTACCGCGGCTATCCATACCCATAATATGCCCCCGGCGGGAATTGATATCTCCCGAGATCGCGCCGAGATATTCTTCTGGAATAATAATCTCGGCATCCATAATCGGCTCAAGCAATGCCGGGCCTGCAGTCTGCACCGCCTTACGCAAGGCCATGGCCCCGGCTATCTGAAATGCCATATCAGAAGAATCTACTTCATGATATGAACCATCGAATAAAATGACGCGGATATCCTCAATAGGATATCCGGCGACCGCACCTTCATTACATGCCTGACGCACTCCTTTTTCTACCGACGGAATAAAGTTACGCGGGATCGCCCCTCCGAATACCTTATCCACAAACTCAAAGCCCTTGCTTCGTTCAAGGGGGACAATCTCAATCCACACATCCCCATACTGCCCTCGGCCGCCTGACTGCCGCTTAAACTTTCCCTGCACCTTAGCGCTTTTGGTAATGGTCTCCTTGTAAGAAACCTTTGGTTTTCCTAATTCGACTTCAACGTTAAAGCGTTTTTTCATCCGCTCAACCATAACCGCTAAATGCAGATCCCCAAGCCCCGATATAATGAGCTCCTTTGTCTGAGGGTCGTGGATCGTTTTAAACGTGGGATCCTCGGCGGCAAGCTTATGCAGCGCCCCAGAAATCTTATCTTCATCATGACGGGATTTCGGCTTTACTGAAGCAGAGATTGCTGGTTCAGGAAAGATGATAGGATCAAAGACAATCTGCTCTTTTTCCTCCCCGATAGAATCAGAGGTGGTTGTCTCTTTCAATTTTGCGATAGCAACAATATCTCCCGCTGAAGCAGATTCTATCAAACGCTCTTGTTTGCCTTGCAGGATATAAAGCGGCCCAATACGCTCGCGCGTTTTCTTTGTTACGTTGTAAAATGACGTGTTCGGCATTAACGTGCCGGAAAAGATTCTTAAAAGTGTCAATTGCCCAACGTAAGGATCAGAGATGCTCTTAAACACAAACCCATGCAGCGGACCATGCTCCTGCGGCGAAAGCGAAACCGGCTCTTCTGATTTAAGCAAATTCTTCCCCTGAATCTCGCCGCGCTCAATTCCTGCTGGTAGGTAATTGACAATTGCGTCAAGCACCGCCGCCACGCCTTTATCAGTAAGCGCGGAAACCGGTAGTACCGGAAAGATCTTTCGTTTCATTACTGCCTGGCGCAACCCTAATGAAACCTCTTCAGGAGTAAGCGCAGTTCCCTCAAGATATTTTTCAAGCAGCTTATCATCGCTTTCCGCAACTGCCTCAATGAGCGCTGGATTATCAAGCGCATCCAATAACATGGCTTTCTTAGTCAATCCGCTTTGGATATCTAAAAGCACCTTGGCTAAATCAACGCCATCCTTATCAATCTTGTTGATTACTATCAAGGCAGGTAACCCAGCCTCTTCAAGCAACTGCCAGGCGCGCTCTGTCCCCACTTCGATCCCGGCGGCTGCGTCAACAAGAATGAGGGCAGCGTCAACGCCGCGGATGCCAGAAATAACTTCACCGAAAAAATCAGCATAGCCCGGCACATCCAATATCTGGATACGCACGCCCTTATGGTCGCAAAATAACAAACTGCTGTTAATAGAACTTTTTCGCTCTATCTCATCAAAACTATAATCGCTGACCGTGGTGCCCTCGGCAACAGAACCCTTGCGGGTTGTCGCCTTGCAGAAATACAGCATGCTTTCAGAAAGTGTGGTTTTCCCTGACTGGGCATGTCCGAGAAGAATGACGCTTCTTTTATTCTTCGCATCCATGTGGCAACACTCCTTTGGAAGGATTTTGCTTAGGAAAAAGTATTATATCCTAGGGGCGGTGGGGGGTCAAGTGAAATGCGAGGGTTGTTAAGGGTTCAAGCGAGAAAAATTGCCCTCGGTCGGCATGCGCGAAATTATCTGTCGCAACACCGCAAGCTCCGCGCTCAACTCTTCCTGTCGAGCCTCAACCTTATCCAGACGCAGCTGCATCTCATACAGCCTTCTTCCTAAGTATTCGTTATGATCCTCAAGAATGATCCGGCTATCTTTTCTTTCAACCTTCATGTCTTTGGGAATTTGAATTTTGTGGGCGCTGGTTACGTTGATCTCCTGCAACCAGGGATCGCTAGAGGCAGTCCTGTTATCGGTAGCGTTGCTGTCTGTGTCAGCGGCGAAACCAAACGCCACGCAACAGCATAACAACGCAATAGCGACAAAAGCAATGAATCTAAGCATTGCCTTACTCGAGGTAGGTATAAATCTTTCCTTTGTAATTGCGCAAAACGTACTTGCCTTTTGCCTGCGAGAGAATATATGCCGGCCCGATAGGAATCTTTCCTCCTCCGCCGGGACCGTCAATGACATACGTAGGAATGGCATATCCTGAAGTATGTCCGCGCAATTTTTCTACAATATTAATGCCTGTAGCGACGGGGGTGCGAAAATGCTGCGTTCCCCGCACTGGGTCGCATTGATAAATATAGTACGGCCGCACGCGGATTTGCAAAAGCTCATGCATAAGCTTTTTCATAATGTAGGGCCGGTCATTGATACCTTTCAGCAGCACGGTCTGGCTACCCAACGGAATGCCTGCGTCGGAAAGCATGTCGCAGGCTAGCTTACAACGTTTGGTAATTTCTTTGGGATGGTTAAAATGAATGCTCACCCACAGCGGAGAGTATTTCTTAAGCATGGTCACCAGTTTTTCATCAATACGCTGAGGGAGCGTAACCGGAACGCGCGTGCCTAAACGCAAGAACTCAACGTGAGAAATTGCCCGGATCTTCTGAATGAGTTTCTCAATTTCATCATCTTCAAGGATCAAAGGATCCCCTCCTGAAATAAGGACATCCCTGATCTTCTTGTTCGATTTTATATACTCAATTGCCGCATCAAACCGAGAGCGCGCTGAACTTTCTTCGTGGTCGCCCACTAATCGGCGACGTGTGCAATGACGACAATACATAGCGCAATGTTCCGTTGCTAATAATAATACCCGGTCAGGATAGCGATGGACCAGATGAGCCGCGGGAGAATCCCGATCTTCAGCGCAAGGATCAACCATCTCGTGGGGAGACACAGCTGATTCATGGCTTACGGGCACGGCTTGTCTACGCAAAGGGCAATTCGCATCATCAGGATCCATGAGCGCTGCCCAATAAGGAGTTATCGCCATCGAGAGCCTACCACTGGCCCGCTTAATACCCTCTTCTTCTTCAGGGGTTAAGGTAATAACCTGGGCAAGGTCATCTCTTGAGCGAATACGATGCTTCAGCTGCCAATGCCAATCTTCCCAATCAAGAGGATTAACGTCCTTATATAAACTAATCTGTTGATAATCCGTGGAGCGTCGTGTTGAACGTGGTGGTGGCGATACTAACTCCTGCTGCGTTTTCTCAACCGCGGTATTATTATTCACCTTGTTCCTTCCTCCTTTGTAAGGCGCTCAATAAAATAGCTTCGATGAGATCTTCATATTTCATGCCAGCGGCATATGCCATGATAGGGAAATTAGACTCTTTTGGATCAAGGCCGGGGAGGGGATTGATTTCTAACACAAACGGAATACCGTCTTTGCTCAACCGGATGTCAGTGCGAGAAATATCAAGACAACCCACGGCATGATGAGTTTTTAACGCGACTTCTTTTACCTTGTGCTCGGTCTCTTTGTCAAGGCGGGCCGGGCAATGAAATGTGGGCGTCAAACCTAACGCTTGATCGCCCTGATATTCCTTCATGCGCCAGGAATAGAAAAATTCGCCGCTCGTCGTACAACTTGAGAAATCAATCTCAAGAATAGGCAAGATTACGGTCTTGCCGTTTTCTAGAATACCGACGGTCAATTCTTTACCTTCAATAAATTCTTCAACGAGTATTTCTTGAGAATACCGCTTAAGGACTTCCGCAATTTTTTTGCGCAGACCTTCCTCATTATGCACCACATTCGACGCATCGATACCCTTGGCTGAACCCTCGCGATTCGGCTTCACAATCAAGGGAAACGTAAGATCAGGCTTTATGGGATCATGAACGTGAGAGAAAACTTGAAAGTGAGGCGTGGGAATTCCTTCGGCAATGAGCATTTTCTTGGTGAGATTTTTATTCAACGCCAGGGCCAGAGAAAAAGCAGTTGAGCCGGTATAGGGGATATTAAGATAGTCTAAAATAGCGGGAATTTCGGATTCGCGGAACTTCCCGGATTTTCCTTCTGCAATATTAAAAACAATGTCAACCCGGTTTTTGCGAAAATAGCCATACAGGTCTGAATCGGTGGCATTCACTGCCAGCACGCGGTGGCCCTTTGAGTGCAAGGCACCGATAATGGCGTTAATCGTATCCTGCGAATCAAATTCCGAGAAATAATCAGCAGGCTTACTTTCGTCTTTCTCTTTTAAATTATAGGTGAGGGCTACCTGCATTTACCTAAGGTTGTAGCGCTTCAACGCACTGGTTAAGATCTTATGTATTATTTCCTCATAGGTTATCCCGCGTGCTTTGGCAACAAGCATAAAGACATCTTCCGTCGACAAAGATGGCAATGGATTGATTTCTAGGACATAAGGGTTGCCTTCCTTATCAACACGAAAATCAACCCTGCCAAAATCCTGGCATTCAACTGCCTGATACACGCGCAGCGCAAGATCAGAAAGTTTTTTCTTTAATTCCGCGCTAATGTGGGCTGGGCATATGTATTCCAAGCGGTCAGAGGTAATGCGCGCAAATGTGTAAAATTTATCATTCAACTGCAAGCGCCCATCAATCTTGATTTGAACCACAGGAAAAACCTCTGGCGGATCATTGCCCACGATGGCAACGGTGAACTCTTGGCCGGAAATAAACTCTTCGATAAGGGCAGGCTGTTTATAATTCGTTACTACCCGCTCCACCTGCGCCTTAAGCTCTTCCATATTCTCAACGCGAGAACTTTCGGTCAAGCCTTTTGAAGAACCCTCAAAGCGAGGCTTAACGATTAAGGGAAATTGCATATGATCGGTATTAACGAGCGCTTCTGTTGATTTCACTTCGAAGAATTTCGGGGTGGGAATTTTTTCAGCCATAAACACTTTCTTGGCCATTACCTTATCCAAGGTCAAGCCAAGCGTCAATGCATCTGCCCCGACAAACGGCACTCCCTGCATTTCAAGTAAAACAGGAACCTGCGATTCCCTGTTTCTACCCGAAATCCCCTCGGAGATATTAAAAACAATATCCACGCCGAGGTTGCCCATTTTTTCAAGGACGTTGGCGACATTGCCGATTTTTTTGGTTTTATAACCGCTGGCCTCTATGGCCTTGGCGATTACATCGATAGTTGAGGGATGGTCGAATTCCGCGTTGGCATCAGGCGGATCGCCTTCTTTGAATTGGTAATCGGTTTTTAAATCAAACGTCAATCCAACTGTTTTCATATAATTCTTACAATATAGGTTTGTCGTCTACGGAGTTCACGCCGAGCAAATTAAAAAAGGCTCATGGAATAAGTATGAGCCTTTCAATTCTCTCTATATGTTCCAAGGTAGTAGACGTGACCTCCTGAACCGCTTCTTACGTAATAGTATTTAACTTCTTTTTTATCACAGTGTTACAGCTTTGTCAAGATTTTTTTAAAAAAAATGGAGCGGCAAGAACGGTTTTTCTCCGACGGGAAAGAAGACAGACGATGCTAACGGAAGATTTTCTTATTCTACTAAGGTGACGGATCCGGCGCTTACCAAATTATTTTTCAATATAATGACAACGCCCACTACGCCACGCACGCTTTGCGCAAACGTTAATGCCCGCGGCAGATCTTTTTTATCGTGAACCAAATTTGCGGTAGCGGTTGCAAGCGCGTCAGCCAGCGAAACATCTTTCGAAATAATAACAACGCTGTCAGCGCAACTGAAACCTAAAGAATGTCCGATAGTCCCTGAAAAAGTCCCCAGGCCTAAAGGAGTATCCTTAGGTCTAATCTCAAGGGCAAGATTAGTCCATCGCCTGGTATTGCCGGTGTAGATACCCACGCGGCGGATCCTGCGCGTCTTCAGAAAAATGTCTCCTCCGTTTTCAACAATAACTTCCTTGAATCCAAGCTTAAGTAAATCATTTCCCAAAAACTGGGTAATGGTTCCTGCGACTGCTGTCATCGGCCCACTATTGGCGAGCGAAGACGCTTGAGCCATTGCTTGGATGATCGGCGGTGCCTGCGGATCAACAGCCAGGGGTTTAAGCGCAGCTAGAAATCGCCGGTTATCAGCGATGTAGTGATCTATGTCCCATCGATAGTGCCGCACATGCTCTATAACGACATCTTTATCAAGTGGCTTATTCGTTAAAATCTGCAGATCTGTTTCCGGAGCAATAACATGCGCGTGATGAAGGTCGCCGGCCTTAACCCAATCGCGATAGAGCCTTCGATGATACTGACCTGTTTTCATGATCGCACCCTCCAACTACCCTTTCAATACTTAGGGCCAAACGTAAACACTACAATGACGCGTTAACAAATCCTGGGCAGAGGATCATCCACGGGCATATCGACGATCCGCCGCGTGCCAACTAACGTGGTAAGCACCACTTGTGCCTTGGGCTTTTCCACTACTTCACCGATTATCTGGGCATGTTTACCTAACGGATGCTTGCGCAATGCATTGACCACGCTTAACGCTGCGTGCGCCTCAACAATGATAACCACCTTGCCCTCATTGGCGATATATAAGGGGTCAAGCCCCAGAAGCTCGCAAGCTACTTTGACATTTTTTGAAAGAGGAATCTTGCGCTCATCAAGCATAATCCCTAAGCCTGTTGCTTCAGCGATCTCATTCATGGTTGAAGCCAAGCCGCCTCTGGTGGGATCACGCATAAATTTGATGGCATGCCCCTTTGCCAACAGAGGTAGGACCATCTCGTGCAAGGCTGCGCAATCGCTCCTAATCGAGTGAGCTAACCCAAGAATCTTGCGCGCGCTTAGCACTGCTAAACCATGTTCTCCAATACAACCGTTAATCACAACCTTATCGTGCGCCTTCACTCTCTTAAGCGATAAAGGAACCGCGGTGACCATCGTTCCGACGCCAGAAGTGGTAATAAACAACTTGTCGCAGGAACCGCGCTCCACCACCTTGCTATCTCCGGTAACAATGCGCACCTTCGCTTTTCTTGCTTGCGCGGCAATAGAATCAATAACTTCTTCAAGAATCCTATAGGGCAACCCCTCTTCCATAATGCAGGCAAGCGAAAGAAACTGTGGCTGCGCGCCTGCCATCGCCAAATCATTGATCGTGCCACAGACTGCCAACGTACCGATATTTGCTCCCGGAAATTTCCAGGGGCTAACGACAAATGAATCCGTCGTAAGGGCCATGCGCGAAGAACCCGGGATCAGGGCGCTGTCGCCAAGAACATTAAGGATGGGATTGCCAAGTTTTTTAACCATGAGTTCACGAATTAACTCATGGGTAAACCTGCCGCCGCTGCCATGAGCCAACGATATAACGTTAGGCTTCATCGCTGCAATAGACGAATGTCGTGGCTGGCCAGATCGTCGATAAGTTGCTGAATGTCGGTAAACACAAAGCCCTTAATACCTAATGCCTGCGCGCACTTGATAAGCTCAGGCCGATCATCAGTATAAAATACTTCGCCAGGACTTACGGCAAGCCGCTCTAAAACTGCCTCATAAATACGGGGATCAGGTTTACGCATGCCCATTTCGCATGAAGCAAAAATATGATGGAACGCATCAAATAATGCATAGCGTTGCTTAAGATAAGAAAGGTGCAGCACGTTAACATTCGACAACATCGCCAGGGTATAGCGATCCCGCAG
>JAGOIJ010000197.1 GCA_017995695.1 Candidatus Omnitrophota bacterium
CCCCAATGATGACGCCTTGGCTACCAGCATTAATGAAGATAGCGACTGGCGCCATGCGTTGAGCTTGCAGGGAGAGTATAATTTAAGATCTAAGCATGATTTTTTTGCTATGCGCACGGGGTATTCATTCTACGCAACGAAACAAAACGAAATCGGTTTCTATAATGTGCAAAGCCATGACGCCTCGCTGCAGCCTGCGTGGTCTTTTTCCAAGATAACGGTTGCGTTTCCGTTGCACTACAATTATGTTGTCGTTGATGACAAGCAGTATCTTGATACCACCGGTATGAGCGTTCTGGTAAACAAGATGCAGACCTCCCGCGATATGCTGCAAACGCAATTCCAGTATAATATTAAAAATTTTCATTGGCCTGCGTCATTTGATGATGAGAATCGCGACAGTCGGGAATATGTCTGGTCTGCCGGATGGTATTATTTCTTTACCAAAAAACAGGATGGATATGCGCACATCCGCTATGCGGCAAATTTTGATGATGCGAAAGGCGATAACTGGAAATACTGGGGCAATCGCCTTACCGCAAGCGTTGTGGTGCCTTTGCTGCAAAAAGTCAGCTGGACCGTCGTGGGCGATTATTTTAGGCAGGAGTTTTTAAAAGAGAATCATTCAGTGTATCGTAAAGAGCGGCACAACGATGTGTATACATTTTCCAATCTCCTTGCCTATCGGCCGGTAGAAAACCTTGAAGTGCAGTTTCAGCACACGTTTGTTTATGATGGGGCAAGCATAGGCGTATATAAATACAAGAAAAATGTGTATGGCGTTGGCGTGAAGTATTATTTCTAAGACGGGGGTTACCGATGCGGATATTAAGAATTCTCTGTTTGAGTTTTATGTCTCTTTGTTTTTTTACTTCTCTTGCTAGCGCAACCCCGCCAACTCCTATCGGCACCCTGACGTATTCCGAAGGAGTGGTTGATGTCGCTCCACAGGGTCTTGATGCTGCTTTTGCCAAAACGCAGCAACCGATCTATGCTGATGATCGTATTCGCACCAAGCGGTATTCTAAAGCCGAGATTACCTTTATTGATAAAAGCGTTGTAAAGTTAGCACCCGAGACCTGCGTTACTATTGTTGAGTTCAGGATGAAGGATGTCAAGAAGCGCGAGTTTTGTCGTATCATGCTCTCCCGCGGCAAAGTGGAAGCAGTGGTTGCCAAAACCGGCGCGCCGGAGACTTTTGTCATTGATACGCCTAATGCGCGCGGCGCAGTCAAAGGCTCTGATATTGTTATGATGTATCAAGCCGGGCATACCGCCTGTTTTGTGCGCGAAGGCGCCCTCGCTTTGTTAAATACCGCCGCTCCTGATGTGAAGCTACAGGTAGCTAAAGGTGATTGCAGTTTTGTATCTTTTAAAGATGCCCCCCAACAAATCCGTCCCTTTCTTGATGCCGAGATGAAGCTCCACCTTAAAGATGTCAACAAAAGTCTTATTAAGAAATGGATTCCCTCTGAGGGCGCAGCCCTCATGCAGGCGCGCGTGGTATCGGTTTTGGGGACTGTGCGCATTTTCAAGAAAACAGCAAGCGATTGGCAACAAATGCAGGTTGGCGTGTTGATTCAAGAAGGGGATACTGTGCAGACAGGATCTGATGGTCGTCTTGAAATTGCCTTGCCTAATGGCAACAGTCTTCTGTTGAAGGCTGATACTGAATTGAAATGCGCGACGATGCGCGTTGATTCAACCAATGAAAACTTTGAAAATACCTTTGAAATGAAGCGCGGCCGCGTCATGGGCTTGGTGGTTAAGATCAACAAACAATCGACGTTCCAGGTTAAGACACCCACTGCTATTGCCGGCGTGCGCGGAAGTTTATTTGAAGTAGCTGCACAGCCGACCGGTTCCTTTGCTCCAACAGGCGACCCGATTGTTGACACGCAAGTCTTTTTTGAGTCAGGCAATGGTTTTGTAACCAGCGCCATCAATGGTGTCACGCAAGATCTTAACGCCGGAGAAAACGCTTCTGTTGATCCCTTGGGCACGGTTTCACCAGCCATTGCTACTGATCCGCAGCAACGCACGGAAATGACGCAAGTAATGGTTGAAATGCAGAGTGCTGGTGCATATACATCGCCTGAAGGGCAAACCATACTTACCGGGGGAATTAACCAGCAATTAACCAATGAGCCGTTGCCCCCTGGTATTGGACCGGGAGGTGAGCCTCTTGATGGAAAGCCTTTGGATTTTATCGATGGCATTACGTTGCCGGATAAACTGACATTTGACCAAGTGAACAAAGATGTTGTTCCTCCTCCGCTGCCACCACCGCCTCCTCAACCATTTTATACGGTAACCATGAGTTTGATTCCGCCGCCTGTCGGCACTACGGGCGGGAACATGGAACTAGAGTTGAGGCCAGACTATCATTGGAGCGCAAGTATCAGCGGTGGAATTTCAGCTACCACGGCAAGCTCTTTCACGTTACCATTTGAGAATGGCGTTGACCAAGCTCATTTATTAATCAATGGATTTATGGATACAAATTCCGGATCGGTGAATATATTGGCCATAGACGGTGCTTATAACTCTGTTGACGGCCGAACGCTTGTTCTTAATCCTTCGCCCGTTACTATGCAATATTCCGGTGGAACCTTTACTGCTGCGGTGGGAGGAACGTGGACTGGCGCGCCACCTCCATAAATTCTACTCCCAACATATTTTCTTATTCCTTTTTTAGCTGCCCCCAAGCATTTTGCTTACAATTTTCCCGCAGTGTTTATCAAAATGAACAAGCCCAGCCTTTACAAGAC
>JAGOIJ010000198.1 GCA_017995695.1 Candidatus Omnitrophota bacterium
ATCTTAAGATGAAACAGATTGCTGAGGATGTTTTTGCAGGCCATAAGGGTGCGGTGATTATTATGGATGCTTTAACAGGAGAGATTCTAGTATTAGCGAGTAATCCTAGTTTTGATCCTGCCGCGTTTATAGCAAAATCCAATGTTTATCTGCAAACAGTGATGAATGATCGTGATGCACCCATGATGAATCGCGCTATCACTGGTTTGTATCCGCCTGGTTCCGTGTTTAAGTTGCTTATTGCCCAGGCAGCGCTGGAGGCCAATAAAATTAATCTTTCCACAACGTATACCTGTCCGGGTTATCTAAAAGTAGGCAAACAAAAATTCGCCTGTTGGAGTACGCATCATGAGCAAGCCCTGCTTGAGGCAATCGCGCATTCGTGTAATGTGTTTTTTTACCATACGGGATTGCTTATCGGCCCCCAACAGATTTATGAATATGCCGTGCGTTTTGGGTTTGGCAGACCTGTGGGTGTTGATCTGCCTTACGAGGCCGCCGGCCTAGTCCCTAACCCTTTTTGGAAAAAAATTCATCAGTTAAGAAATTGGCTTGACGGAGACACGGCAAATTTCTCAATTGGGCAGGGAGAATTATTGGTTACGCCTCTTCAGGTAGTGCGGATGATGGCGGTGTTTGCTAATAAGGGTTATTTAGTGACGCCCCATATTGTTAAAGCAATTGATGGGAAAGAGGTAAGTTTTGCAAAGGCTAAACGGCAGCGTTTACCTTTACATGAGGATGCTTTAGCGCAGGTGAATGAAGGTGCAAGAAGGGTGGTGTCACTTGCTTCGGGTACGGCAAGCAATCTTAAGCTGTTGCCCATAGCAATGGCAGGCAAGACCGGCACGGCGCAGGCCCCGCCTGGCTTATCGCATGGTTGGTTTGCGGGATTCTTTCCCTATGATAAGCCGCGCTATGTTTTGTGTGTTTTTGTCGAACGCGGAAGCGCTGGTTACGTTGCTTCATTTCTTGCGAAGGATATGATGGAGAAAATGATTGCGCAAGGACTATTTGCAAAGGATGAGGTTTGATGCCTTCTCGGTATGTGATCTTAATTATCGCAGTCTTAATTGTTTCGCTCGGAATCATTTCAATCTACAGCAGCACCTATCAGCGGCAGACGCAAGTTTGGAAGCAGCAAGTTTTTAGGGCGTTGTTGGGGATAGGGGTTTTTCTTGTTTTTTCCTATGTTAATTACCGTCGGCTATGGGATATCGCAACATTTTTCTTTGTTGTTGCGGTAATTTTGTTATGTTTTGTTTTTGTATTGGGGGTAATCCGTTTGGGGGCGCAGCGGTGGCTTCAGTTCGTCGGATTTAACCTGCAGCCTTCAGAGGTCATGAAGCTGGCTGTTATAATATTTCTAGCCCGTTATTTTAGCCGCAGATCGGTAAGTACAAGCTCTCTCGGGAGTCGTCAGTTGGGCATTGTCGATGGCCTTATTATCCCGTTAGCTTTTATCGCCATTCCTATGTTTTTGATTATCGAGCAGCCAGATCTGGGAAGCGCCCTAATGCTGTTGTTTATTTTTCTAGCGATGCTTTTTTTAACTAATATTCGTGGCATCTACTTGGGTATTTTTGTAGGTTTGTGCGCTGCGATAGCTCCATTCTTTTGGCATTTTCTTAAAGGTTACCAGAAAGACCGGCTCATGGTATTTTTAAATCCAAATATTGATCCCCTTGGGGCAGGATATACCTTAATTCAGTCGAAGATCGCGATGGGCTCTGGAGGTTTATTCGGCAAGGGGTGGCTTTCCGGTACGCAGAGCCAACTGCGTTTCTTGCCTGAATCGCACACCGACTTTATTTTTGCCACGTTTGCGGAGGAGTGGGGTTTTGTAGGTGGCGGTTTCGTTCTTGTGTTGTATTACCTTTTAATCCGGGAAAGCTTTCGTATTGCAGCGCGCACACACGATCATTTTGGCAAGCTGTTGGCGTTTGGCATATCGCTTTCTATTAGCATTCAGGCTTTTATTAATATTGCTATGACTATGGGCCTTATGCCTATTGTGGGCCTGCCGCTTCCCTTAATGAGTTACGGCGGATCGTCCATTGTGGTTACCTTTGCTGCGTTGGGCATCTTGGCGAATATCGATAGAACAAGGTCTATTTTTTAAAAACATCCTTGGTATAGTTATTGACCTTAATTAGTTATGGAAGAAGACTATTTATTACAAATACAAAAACCTGCCCGTTACATTGGCGCAGAGTGGAATGTAAGCAAGAAAGATTTTGATACAGCTTGCGTTAAGGTTGCTTTGTGTTTTCCTGATCTTTATGAGGTGGGCATGAGCAACCTGGGCGTACGCATACTTTACGGCGTTTTGAATGCGCAGGAAGGCGTTGTGTGCGAGCGTTTTTTTTCGTACGCTGTGGATATGGAAGCGTTGGCGCGTAGTCTTGGGTTGGGTTTGGTTTCTCTTGAGTCCAGACGCAGGCTCAATGAATTTGACATAGCAGGTTTTTCATTGAGCCATGAGTTGTCCTATACCAATGTCCTCGCCATGCTTGAGCTTGGAGGGGTGCCGTTGCGTTCCTCACAGCGAGATCATGCCCATCCGCTTGTTATCGCCGGCGGCCCTTGTACGCTTAATCCAGAGCCGATGCACGACTTCTTTGACGCTTTTGTTATTGGCGAAGCAGAAGAAGCGGTGCAAGAAATAACCGCGCTGTATCAAAAGCATAGACTAGCTTATAAGCAGGGAGCGCTGAGCAAGGAGGACTTGCTCATTATGCTCACGCAGATCGAGGGTATCTATGT
>JAGOIJ010000039.1 GCA_017995695.1 Candidatus Omnitrophota bacterium
AGCCCAGCCTTTACAAGACCACTTTTTAATTTCTTCACAACTTTATCTTTAATATTATCAATAAGTTATGACTTTTTCTGAAATTTCTATTGGATTGGCATGGAAAATGCTTCTAAAAATATAAGTAGATATTCTTTAAATATACGTTTACAGGAGGCGGCATGAAAAGAGCTATATTAGTACTCGTGGTTGCGGGCTTGGCGGCAATTATGCCTTGTATTGCTATGGCTGCGGTTGTTGGGCAGGGCAGCATTGATTTCAGTTGGACGCCGTCCAATGTGGGGCAATCGTACAGTACAGGCTGGTTTGGTAATGCGTATTATCATTCTCCAGGGGATACCGCGTATCCATGGTCGCCCAACGGAACTATATATACGAGCACTTCGCCTTTGACGGATGGCTTTATTTCCATGTCAGGCGCGCAGTCATTAACAGACGGCGATGCTTCCTTTGCTTTTAGTCTGGAGCATAACCCGGCATATCCTGGGTATACCCTTTTCGGAGGAATTGATTTCTATAATTATGCTTCTTTTGGGTCTTTTCAAGTGAATGAAGGTGATTCGGTTAGCTTTCCGGATTTTTCGTATGCGTATAATTTTCTTGGTTCCATTGATTCCACGAATGATCACCTGGCTTTTAATACACAAGTAGACTTGCAGTATTACTTCTACCCGCAAGATAATACCCACGATCCTATCTATGGGTATTTTTACAGCGATTACTATGAAGCATCGAACTGTCCACCAGGAACAGAGTGTCGCACCAAGTGGACCTATTTTAACACTCCTGATGCCTCTGGGAATATTCAGGCTGCGGGCAATGTTACCTTCGCAAATTACAACTTTACTGCTCCGGAGCCGGGTTCTGTACAGTTGGTGGCGCGTTGGGATTTTGCCGCAGGAGCGATGAATAGCATTTACGGCGATGCTTTTGACCAGGATCCGCCGGAGCCGCCCACAGGGGTTGTCCCAGAGCCAGGCACATTGTCACTCTTGGGTTTAGGCTTGCTTGGTCTTGTGATGAGAAGAAAGAAATAAGGCCAGTCGGTTTTTCAACAACAGGAGAAGCAATGAAAAAGTTTTTGTTAGTAATGTATATCGCAGGCTTAATGATATCTTTGTCTCAAAGCGCATTTGCGGTGGTGGTAGGTGATGCTACTATGTCGTTTTCCTTTACTCAGGAACCTGATTATTTGCATCAGTATTCGTATGGTGGCCCTGGTGGAGGAACGAGATATTATGGGTTTGTAGGGTCGTATTATCCCTTCCCCGCCTTTAACCCTGCGCAGTATGACCTCATATACCCTAACCTAGATGTAGATATGGAGGGAAGCGCAACGCACGGTCTCAGTACCATAACCGGGGATTGGAACGGTCTTGATCCTACAACGTTTTCTTTGCTTGCGCGTTCTCCTGAAGATAACGCTGAAGGTTGGGCGCATGTAAATTTTATCGGTGGATTCTCAATGGGCGGAGTTAATTTTCCCGGCTTTACCTACCATTATGATTATCTCGGCAGTATCGATTCAGCAGATGATACGCTCGGGTTTAATGTGCAAATGGAAATTTCATCAGGGGATACTGTTTACTACTCTGATTACAAATCATGGATTCCAGGTTTTCAGGAGAAGATGCCTTTGGTAAATATGCCTGTTAACAATGTGATTGACGTAAACGGTGATGTGGTTTTTGATCCAATTATTCTTAATGACGGTATTTCTCGTGAATGGATTGTACGTTGGGATTTCATGGGCGGAGGGTATGATCGTACCTACGTGCCTGTTGGTGATGATAATGAGCCTCGTCCTAATGTCGTGCCCGAGCCAACGACATTATCGCTTCTTGGTCTAGGACTGTTTGGTTTCGTTTTGAAAAGGAAGAAGCTTACCTCATAAGAAATTCCAGGTTGGCTTAGCGGTTTAGAAGTAAGGAGGAGCCATGAAACATTCGTCGTTCGGTTTCATTTTCTTGGTTGTGAGCTGTTTATTGTTATTTCTGCAGGGCAGCGTCTCTGCAGCAGCCATTGCTTTTTCCTCTAGCACGCTGGATTGGACGCAGTTCCAGACGAGCGTTCCGGTCAATTATTATGATTGGTACTCTATCCCTGTCGCCGAGGCAGAGTCGAACTACTATAGGGCTCCTCAGGAGAGACATGACCTGCGCAGCTGGGGGAGTACCGGTGCCTTAAATGAGTTGGTTAATACCCAAGGGTATGGTTATACCACGTCAGATGTAGTGCATGCGCAAGCCAGCGCCTTAGCTAACGGAGTGCAAACCTACGAGTCGTACGGTTCTAGTTTTGTGGAGCGGGGCGGATACTTTAACGTCGCCGAGGCAGGAACTATTAATTTTTTCGCTCCCTATTCTTTTCATCAAGAGCTTTCCTTGAACCTGGCGCTTGACTCCGCGTATGACTATGCTTTTGTCAGTATTTATTTTGCTGAACAGCTTGGGCCCACCGACTATCAATACCTTGCGAGTAAACAGATTACGTTTGATCATTATAATACGAACGGGGTATGGAATACCACAGGAAACATAACATTGGACTCGGGAGTGTTCATTGAGCCGGAAAGAGATTACTATTTTAACATGGTAGCATACTCTGCTGCCTTCGCCCAGACACCGAAATTGAATGTCGTTCCCGAGCCTGCAACCTTGTCGTTATTGGGGTTAGGTCTTGTTGGCTTAGTATTGAGGAGAAAGAAATGAAAAGAACAGTTTGGTTGGGAATTTTTATCTTCGCGATAATGATAGCGGTAGGAAACGTTGATGCATCTATTTTGCAGTGGAGCGGTAATAGTCATTATTACGAAGCAGTATATTATCCTAATACGTACACCGGGGTAGGTAATGGACCTGCGGAATATTATTTAGAATGGGAGGATGCCCGTGATCTGGCTGCGGCCGCGAGCCATCTGGGGATGTCTGGACACTTGGCGACAATAACGAGTCAGGATGAGAATAATTGGATATGGAGCGCGTTGTCTCCTACCGTTACGCCTCTGTCTTTGGACCGCTTTTTTCTTGGTGGAAATGATAGGCAGGTAGAGGGAGTTTGGTCATGGGTTACCGGAGAACCGTGGGTGTATGCGGGCTGGGTCGGTTCTGAGCCGAACAACGGTTGGGGGCAGTATGAGGAAGATGCGCTTGCGTTTTCAGGAAACACCTGGAATGATCTGCCTTATAACCAGGATGATTACGAAGGTTATTATGTATATGGTTATGTCGTTGAATATGAACCGCGCTCAAATGTCATCCCTGAACCTGCGACGCTTTCACTTCTAGGTTTGGGATTATTAGGATTTGCGTTGAGAAAGAAACTCTCCTGACAAGTTTTTAATTAGTTTTGCTTTTCCGGGCTGGACATCATGTTCAGCCCTTTTTTTTGCAAAAAAAATATCAACGCACGCTGTCCGCGTAGTATAATACTCAATAGTAATTAGATATCACACCATAAGCCATTATTTTGAGAAGAGGGGGAGGCAAGCTGGGGCTTTTTCCGGGAAACAAAATGGCAAGATTTATGGAAATCGACCCTTTATTTAGGGCTATTGTTACCATTCTCGTTATTGCACTTGTCGCTTTGATCGTTTGCGTATCATTTTTTATGAAGAGATAAGCGTCCGTGAGCCGGGTCAGGTAATCTTGTATAGTGAGGAGGGCGAATAAATTTATGAGCGTTAGGCAAACAGAAAGAGGATTCGGATTGCTTGAAATTGTGCTTACCGCCGCAATACTTCTGGTTGTTTATTTCATTCTTATGAAAGTTTATTTTAAGAAGACTATCATGCGTGAAGAATCGCAACGCGTAACGATAGATGCAGGCATTGATACTTCTAATTATCAGTCTATCCTTGATAGCTCAAGAGACAAGATTCACGCTATCCAGCGGCAGCATTCTAGCCAACTTGAAGATATGCCTTAGGCATTGTTGTCCGGTAAGCCTTTTTTAATTTGGAATGTGCGCTCCCCGATTGAGTTTTGGCAATTTTAAGTGATTCTTCACGATGTTAACGTATTGCATGCTGCTTTCGTGAGATGATGAAGATAAGGCCAGCTTTCTTGAACATTTTATTTATTTTTATTTTTTCGTTTCTCACACGAGCGTTGCTGCTTTTTTGGATGCAGTATGTTAATCCCGGTGGTTATCTTGATGCATTAGTTCGCGTTGATGAAGCGCGCTATATTGCTTCGGCTTATCAACTGACAGCTTTATTGCGAAATAACATTCTTTGGGATGTTCCACTGTATCCGTTTTTCTTAAAGATCTTCTTTAGTTTATTCGGCCCAAGCGTCCACGTGGCTATATGGCTTAATATAGGTTTGTTTAGTATTTTTGTCTGTCTTGTATACCTTGTCTCAAAGTGCCTTTTTGAACAAAAGGCTGCTGTATGTTCAGCGATCCTTATCATTTTTCATCCAACGTGGCTCTTGTTTGGTTTTCGTCCTGTCCCGGAACCGTTATCAGCATGCCTATTGCTGCTTGCATTTTATATAATGCTGCAATATTTCCAGAGAAGTTATGTGCGCTATGTACTTGCGATCAGTATATCGCTTGCCTTGTTAGCGTTAACCAAGGAAAGCTTTTTGATTTCACCGGTCATAGCTTCTTTCTTATTTATTTTCTTAAGAAGAATAGCACTTAAGCAAGCGCTTATTCACGTACTATATTGCTGCATAGGATACATGCTTATGCTGAGCCCTTTATGTTTGTTTAATTATGCAACGCATAATAGATTTACGCTTTCCCAGAAAACAACAGTGAGCGTTGAAGATCGCCTCGGTTTGCCAGATGTAAGAGAAGGAGAAAATACAGCGACACAATTATTGTTCGGCGCGGTCGAGCGACAGCGAGCGATAATCAACAGCAGTATTCGGTATGGACCATACTGGGATGTTAAGAAGCGCATGTTTATTGGAACGGGAGTAATGCAGTTAATGATGGCGTTTGGATATGACAGCGCGCCATTAAGGCCATATGTCAATAAGCCAATTTTGTTTTTAAGAGAAATTCTGCATTTTTCGTGGCCATGGATATTGTATCAGTATTTTGCAACTATTTATCTGGTAATCGTATACCTTTCAAGCTTCTTAGCGATGTTATTGTTAGTCAAAGCAGGACGTTTAAAGGAGATCATTAGTTTTCTATTGTTTATCTTTATATTTCTCTATGTTTATATTAATTTCTTTGTTCCGCGCTATTTTTTGTTGTTTGCGCCATTTCTTATAATGCTTTCTTCCTATGGTGTCGTAACAATTTGTTCGTCGATTAAGTGCAGGAAAGTACGCTGATTTTAATTATGCATATAAAACATCGATAGCTTAAGAGACAAGATTCACGCTATCCAGCGGCAGCATTCCCAGCAACTGGAGGATATCCCTTAGATTTTATCTGAATTAATACTATGGGTCGACATACTGTTTCTTTAAGAAACATTAAAGCAATTATTTTCTTTCTTTTTATTCTTCTGTTCGGCTCTGTTTGCTTTATAGTCGGTTATAAACTATATGCCTATCGTTATCAGGGAGAGCGCTATTGGAAGAAGCAATATGCCTTATTGCAGGACAATACCAAAAGGCAGATTGCCACGTTAATTAGCAACGGCGGGCTCCAAGAGGTTGATTTGGAGATTATGCCTAATGCCTTGTGGTATCATCAGCTTAATCCTCGTTATAAAAACAACGAAAGTAACAGTCTAGGTTTTCGCAATCAGGAGTATCCCGAACATGAATTATTATCAAGGCCCCTCATTATCTGCGTGGGAGATTCTACTACTCAGAATTGGCTTAAGCCAAGAGAGGAAGGCTTCCCCTCTTTATTAGAAAAAAACCTTACGCAATCTTTGCCCGAGGTATCCCCCATAGTCTTAAATGCTGGTGTTGGATTCATGACTTCAAACTTGGTGGCAAATCTTGTCATTAATAAAATTATCCACTTAAAACCACAAATTGTAGTAATAAAGGTTGGCTATAACGATATTGTTGCGCTATGCACACAAAAGATCACGACATTTGATTACACTCAAACGTTCGATCATCCTTTTTATCAGTTGATATTTGACAAGGCGATGATAAAGGAAGCTCAACAATCTTATGAAGGGAAAATGAGATTGGCTACATACATAACGCTTAATTCCGAGACTGCTTTTGCGCCGTTACGTTTTTGTAATGTCAACTACAACGTTGATATCAATAAGGATAAGTTTTTTTTCTATGAGCAGCATATCCTTGCTATTATCGGCGCATTAAAGGAAAACAACATAACGCCTGTGTTGCTTGACCTTCCTTTTCCGGAAGGAGGCAGTGGGAAAAATAATCTTTACAGCGGGGTATCCGAGTATGCATTTGTCAATTTTTGCAATAGGCTAAATAATATCCTTGAGCATATTGCCAAAGAGCACAATATCCTGTTGGTTAGGATTCAGCCGGTACTAACTGCAGATGATTTTTGGGATCATTGCCATATGACAAAGTCAGGTAACCAAAAAACTGCTGATGTGTTGCTTCCTTTACTCAGAAAGATAGTACATAATAAACACGCACGCTCAGTTGACGTTCTGGATGACCTCAGTTTTTCTAATCCATGATCAAAAAACATCTCATACTTGGTTTAATTATTCTTGAAGTGGTTGCGGTTCTGGTAGCGCTTATCTTTGCGAAAGAATGTCCTTTTAAGCCGGATTCCAGTCTTTACATCGAGATGGCGAGGCAGGTAAGGGCGGGGGAAGGTTTAGTCTGTGCTCCTTTTGGGATCAATCCTGTATGTGTTGATACTGTGCCTTGCGATACATTTCCTCCAGGTTATCCTTTGTTGATATACAGTTTATCTTTGACGGGGATGAGTGAGAATGACGCTGCGGTGGTAATACCTGCGGCATGCTTTGTATTGCTTCCCATAGTTTTTTTTCTAGTTTTAAGATACCTCGTGGATGATATAAATGCATTTTTTTCATCCTTGATGGCTACCTTTTTATTTCCTAACATTCATTTTTCTTCGCAAGCTTTATCAGATATACCATTTTTGTTAACCGTCTTAACAAGTTTTTTGTTTTTGTTTAAATCAATACAGGAAGAAAAAAGAAAATACATCATACTCGCCGGTTTAATGGCGGGATTCGCTATTCTTATTCGTTACGTAGGTTATGCTTTATTTCCAAGTGTGGTCATGGGAATTATAATAGCTTTGTCTTTCGGATTGTTATCATTTCGCTTTAGCTTTAAAATGCTGTTTTATTATAGTTTGGGTTTTTCCATTTCTTTTATTCCTTACATGCTACGAAATATATTTGTATTTCATGCAATAACACCGTATTACATGCATCCATCTGATGTGTCGTTTTTGGATAATGTGAGGTATTACTTTAACGCTCTATTGGAATCGTTTGGCGTTCCTCATGCTGAGATTGTGATAGCGGTAATTATCTTCTTAATATTTGCAAACTTAATACATTTAATAGCAAGCAAGCAGTCAAAATTTTTAAGCTCCAATTCTTCAAAAAGAGCATCATGCATTATTATTACAATTTTGTATTTACTAATGGGTTCTTGTTTGGTAATTTTAGCGAGGACAAAATATAATTTGGGAAAAGCTATAAGCGTGCGTTATTTAATGCAGTATAACTGGATATATCTCACTTGTGTTACATCCATCATGTTGTGCTTTTTCAGAAAATCAGCAAAAATGTTGAAGTTTAAGATTAGTCCTCTTTTGTTAAAAGTAATTGTTGCGTGTCTTTTATTATCTTTCTTTATTTTACAGTTCGCCAAACTTACCGAGTATGCTGCGTATCATGATATTGAAGAATTAGGATTCGCTAATGCAAAAAAAATGGCCCAGCGTCTTGCTTCTTTGCCCAATGATATGTACATTATTTCGAATAAGGCGCATATTCTGCGAATCTTTGCTAAAAGAAGAGTGCGGTTTCTGGAGGGTGTTTCAGTGAAAACATTTGAGGCGGAATTATTAGGAAGGCGGGACTTTGCGTTAGTGTTGGTGAATGAGCCATCTAGTAATTTTTCGCAGTTTTTATTATCTATGCGGCAGAGTCTACCGAAAAAATATAGAGAAATATTTCGTGGGGAGGAGGGTGCAATATTCATATTTCCCATGGTTAACTTTCAAAAGACATAGAAGCAGGGAAAGTCATCATTTTTATTGCATGGGCTTGAAAAAGTGGAAAAGAGACAAAAGGAAAGACGCAGAGGATTAAATTTTATTTCAGTTAACTGTTGTGTGCAATAGCGTTCTTAAAAAGGGCAAGATAGCGTTTGCCGCGATCGAATGCGCCTTGGCGTTGGGGTGTTGGTCGAATTGAGATACCCATAAGGTGGTTGCATTATGCCCTTTGAAGGCCGGAAAAAGATTGAGCGTGGGAATGCGTTGTGATTCCCCAAATCGCTCTACCTCATCGCAAATCTTCTTAAACGGATATTCATTGTTGAGCTCAACCAGAATGGGGAAGATAACCAGCGCAACCTGCGCGTTCATCTCTTCAGCCATAGTTTTGATTGTTACCATATTGGCTTTCGCATTTGCCCATTCTTTTGTTTGTTCGCTATCGCCGATATAAGCTTCAAGGAGGGCCTGCGAATATTTTCTCGATAACCTTATGCGGTCTTTGGTTTCTTGGATGAACCTAAATAAATAACTATATTGATACAAAAAAGAATTCTTATCCCTCATTTTTACTTCTTCACGTATAGGCCCAAAGAAGCAGTCCATTGATGTTGTATTCGTTCCATCGCGCAAAAAGAACACCATAACAATGATATCAGGCTGAAATTCGTCTCTTACCTCTGATAAAAGCTTAACCCAATCCTTGGTAAGGCTGCCGCGTAAACCGCCGTTTAAAACCTCAACCTTTGTTCCTTGCTGCGCAAATGCTTTATTAAGTTGCGTTTCTAATAGTGTCGGAAATATCGCCTGATCGTCATTAACCCCTGCCCCATAGGTAAAGGAATCCCCCAAAAAAAGCACGCGTTTGCAGTTAGCTGGTTTTATTGCAGCGTAATCATTATCTCGTAACCCTAATCGATTATGTTGGGTGATGATTTTTGAATAGCCAAGATTTTGCTCTTCAACTAATTTTATATACCATGGCTTTACGTAAGTTATTCTTGCGAATATCTCTCCAGTGAGCAGCGCAAGCGCAGCGCTGAAGCAAATCACAAGAGACAGGCGTATGGCGGGGTGGTGTTTATGCATGTTGTATTAATAGGGCGTCAAAAACAGAAAAGGCGTCGAGTTTATTACTGACGCCTTTTCCGCGACTCTACAGCTTGTTTCAACTGCTTGTATCGTCTTACACTTAAAGTATACTCTTTTTTAGTAACTTGTCAATGGTTATTGTTATTTAATAACAAAAGCATCATCTTGGCTATGGCAGCTTAAAGGGAAACAGCAGTATAATAAAAAACGATTCAATGGTATCACGAAAGTGCTATAATATTAACGATTTTCGCGCCGAATGATGCATGGAAAAATAGTAAGCGGTTACTATAGCAGCTTTCAAGAGAAAGGAAGGTGTGGCAATGGATATTCTTCACAGCGTAATTAATTCCATCAGTCTTTTTTTAAATATTATCGGCGCCTTGATTATTATCGGGGGGACCGGTATTTCCCTCTTTGAATTCTTAAAGAAAGAGATTGCCGATAGAAGCAACGCGATGCAATTAAACGAAGCTATTCGCATTCATTTGGGCAGTTATCTAGTATTAGCGTTGGAATTTTTTATTGCGGGCGATATTATAAAGACCATTATTACTCCTACCTGGGAGAGCTTAGGGACCCTGGGGGCAATCGTGGTAATTAGAACGGTTCTGAGTTATTTTTTGACGAAGGATTTAAAGAAGATTTAATAGAAACACCTCTCTTGATGAGCCAGGGGTAGAAGAAAAGGATTAAAACGTGAAATTCGGCTTGCTGTTTGCAACGAAACAAATGGAGCACCGTGACTACAACCAGTTTCCTACGGCAGGCATTGGGTATCTTGCGGGGATGATCAAAAGAGAATTACCGCAGGTGGATGTCGTGATGAGCCAAAGTTTAGATAGCTTGATGCGGGAGCAGCCAGATATGATTGGCATCAGCGCGACAACGCCTAATTATCATGTAGCAATAGATTGGGCTCTAACCATTAAGCAAGAGCTGAAGATACCCGTAATAATTGGCGGCATTCATATTACGCTTTTGCCTTCATCAATTGAACCTTGTTTTGATTTGGCAATTCTGGGGGAGGGCGAACATACGATTGTGGAAGTATTGCAATCTTTCTTGAGTAACAATAATCTCTTGAATTATTCTGAGCTTGCAGAAATAAAAGGATTATTTTATATTCAAGAAGGTAAACCCGTGATGACAGAGCCTCGCGAGTTAATTGAGGATCTTGATTCGTTGCCTGTTTTAGCTTATGAGTCACTGCCATATTATCAAGAGGGGACTGCAGGTTGCATTGTGGCCTCCCGGGGATGCCCGTATAAATGCAGTTTTTGCGCTTCGGAGAAGATGTTCCAAAAATATAGGCTGTTTACGGTTGGACGAATCATACGGGAGATTCGGTATCTCGTGGCGCGAGGCAAGGAGGATATTTGTTTCTATGATGACCTTCTGATCGCGGATACAAAAAGGTTTGAGAGATTGGTTTTCGCTATCGAGGCCGAAGGTTTAAACAAGAAATGCCGTTTCTCATGTAATACAAGGCCGAATTGTATTACGCGGAAAGTATGCAAGTTATTCAAAAGGATGAACGTTACCACGGTTGGTATTGGTGTTGAAAGTTTCTGCGACAAGATGTTACTCTACTATAATAAGACAGCAGTTACCGCCAAGATTTGCCAGAAAGCCATAGATTTGCTTCATGAGCATGGGATACTGGTGAATCCTGGCATAATCTTCGGGGGTCCTCCCGAAACCAGAGAGGATATGCTTATTACTTTGCGCAAGATTTTCATCAATATCAGGGATAAGAAGATTTGTAATCCTTGCTTTTCATTGTTGGTGCCTTACCCGGGGACAAGGATTTGGGAGCATGCTGAAAAAAAAGGGCTTGTCAGCACGCATATGGATTTTAGCAAATTTTCCGATTGGTCTAATTTTGAACTATATTTAGGTGAACAAGTATCGCAGCGAGAGTTTGTAGTTCTCATCGAAGAATGGAAGACCAAAATCACTCTTTTGTATCACAGAAAAGGCCTAGCTGTTCCAGAAGGTCAGTTTACTATTCCGGATCAGGCATCGCTGCAAAAGCATTTGGTGTGGGTTAGCAAACTGATTAATGATCCTCAGAGAAAGCCCGAGCTTGGCGATGATCTTGTCTCTGCGGCAGTGGCAGAGAATAACAGGATTTTCGCTGGTCAGAAATAAAGGGGACGGCTCTATCTAACAATCGGCGTTTGTGGTGTTGACGAGCACATATATAAAACAGATTTAGCGAAGCGGGAAAGAGGGAAGAAGGAGGAGGCAATGAAAAAGTTATCTTGTGTCGTAATTCTATTTCTAGTCGTTACCTCATTTGGAATTTGTCAAGAGTTAGATACAGTACCATTTCACCTCCAGGATGAGGAATGTACTTTAGTACTCCATGATAGTCATTCATTTAATGATTTTTGGGGAGTATACCGTCTAGAAATCGTTCCTACTTATGATTATTTGGTAGAGCTACATTTATTTCCGAATAACAAATTTATTTACATCTATGGTAATCGAATCATAGCTGACGGAACTTATAGTTTTGAAACAAGTAAGATTTTCCTTTCTTACAAATATATAGATAATCAGTTTAAAGATATGGCTAAGGATAGATCTTTCAATGTAGCTTGGAGCCAGGTTAGATTGCTAGGAATTGCTAGGGTTTTAATTAATGATACAGAGCTTGAAAAACTGAGATTGGGTGATCGGACATATCACTACATGTGGAGAAGAAGAGAATATAATGATTGGAGAGAAATCTATAATCAATGTATGGAACTCCTTCAATTGCAGCTGCAGATTATTAAAGATACAAACCAACCATCACCTAACGCAAAGCAACAATCTGAGTAGTTGCTCTTGAGAAGGGGCGGTTCTATTTTTCCTTAAAAAGGGTCGTCAGCAATCAGCTTTTGTGGTGCTGGCGAGCACCCTTTAAGCATCAAAAGACTAAAGCTTCCTTCTAATTTACTTCTTTACCCGTTACTTATAATTTGGTATAATTCTACCCTCGTATAGATTTGGGCCATTAGCTCAATTGGCAGAGCAGGACACTCTTAATGTCAAGGTCGATGGTTCGACTCCATCATGGCCCACCATTTAACATCCCCTAGCGGTAAACGTTAGGGGATTTTTTTAAACGAAACCGTTGACAATCGCTCTACAGTTGCTATAGTACCTTTAAGGTAAGGTGCCGATATGGAACAAGCTAAAAAGAAGATTGTGATTGTCGATGATGAGCCAGATATGCTAGCAACTATCGGGTTCATATTAACTGAAGCCGGCTACCATGTTATCAAGGC
>JAGOIJ010000199.1 GCA_017995695.1 Candidatus Omnitrophota bacterium
TAGTAGCAGTTGATGTGTCTGTTTTGAGTAAGCGGTTCAGCGAGCGGTCCTTGACTACAAAGATGCTATCTGTCGAATACCTAAATTTTCGTTTGAATCCGAAACGGCTTGAGTCGTTTAATCGTGCATTTGCCAGTCATACCCATAAGGCCAATAGGGATTTTATGCCTTACGCAGTGTTTGTGTTTTCGTTATTGCGCAGCAAGGAGTTTTCTCCATCATTTGCCCTATGGCAAGAATCTATTATAAACCATCGCCGCTTGATAGCTGTCATAGTCGTATTCTTTTGTGTGATTTGTGTGCTATGGTTAAGAAATAAACATAAGAAGTATTTTTATTTTAGCACCACCGTTGCTATTGCTACAACGGGTTTTGTTGCTATGCTGATAACACTCATATTGTTGTTTAGTTTTCAAGTAATTTTCGGGTATATCTATCATCAGCTAGGTTTTTTGATAAGTCTCTTTATGGCAGGAACTGCGTTAGGCGCTGCGTGCGTGTCTTGGAGTAAGTATAGCATTGATCGTTATTATCATTACCTGGTAATAACTGAATTGGCTATTATGCTTGCTTGTCTTGGCGTTGCTTGCGCACTTGTTTGGTTTTCTACCGTGTTCTTGCTGCCGTTTTCGTTTCCTACACTTTTTGTCATGTTCGGTATTTTGGTTGGTTGTGAGTTTTCTTTAGCAGGAGCATTATATTCTTTTCGTCGTCAAGCACAGGGCGGCATCGCCGGCACGCTCTATGCTGCGGATCTGATCGGGGGATGGGTTGCAGGTGTGTTGGGGAGCACGTTCTTGCTGACGTTTGTGGGATTACCGCAAACATGTTTTCTTATGGCTGGCTTAAAATTAGCTAACTTTGCGTTACTTGCGCATAAAAAGGCTGGCACGCGTTAACAAGGGGACGCTCTTTGCTTTGGTCACAAGAGCGGCTTCCGATTGGAATCAAGAGTGTCCCTGATTTATGTTGACAATGAGTAGGCTTTACGCTATAATTTTACCTTCATAATTTAGGGAGGATGGCGATGGCTAAATTGACCATACAGGATGCAGATGTGCGTAATAAGATAGTATTGGTGCGAGTGGATTTTAATGTTCCTCAAGATGAGCAATTAAACATCACTGACGATACTCGAATCAGGGCTACTTTGCCGACGCTTCAACTACTGCTTAAGAAACAGGTCAAAAAGATTGTTTTAATGAGCCACTTAGGCCGGCCTGATGGCAAGAGGGTAGATAAATTTACGCTTAAGCCGGCAGCTGAAAGATTGCAGGCATTGTTAGGTGAGCCTGTTGGATTCATAAACGAGTGTGTGGGGCAAGAGGTTAAGGCAGGGATTGCTGCAGCTAAAGAGCGAATTGTATTGTTAGAAAATCTGCGTTTTCACGCTGAAGAAGAAGCAAATGACGCTGCTTTTGCAAAGCAACTAGCTGCGCTGGGCGACCTTTATATTAATGACGCCTTTGGGACAGCTCATCGCGCCCACGCTTCAACCGAAGGTGTGGCGCACTACCTTAAAGCTGCCGCAGGATTGCTCTTGGAAAAGGAAATTCAATATCTTGGGAGCGCAGTTTCGAATCCGCAAAAGCCGTTTGCAGTTATTTTGGGTGGGGCAAAGGTTTCTGATAAAATTGGCGTCATTGAGCATGTGCTGACCAAATGCGATACAATTTTAATTGGCGGTGGCATGGCCTATACTTTTTTAAAGGCGCAGGGTAAGGCCATCGGTAATTCAAAGCTTGAGAAAGATAAATTGGATGTGGCAAAATCGCTCTTAGCAAAGGCTGCGGCAGCCGGCAAAGAGGTTGTGTTGCCTATTGATCATATCGTGGTTGATGCGGTGAAGCCCGATGCTGCAACGCAGATTGTCGGAGAAGAAATTCCCGATGGCAAGATTGCTGTTGATATCGGCCCAAAGACGATTGATCTTTTTAAAAAGAAATTGCAGTCAGTTAAGACTGTTGTATGGAATGGGCCGTTAGGCATATTTGAAATGGACGCGTTTAGTAAGGGGACAAAGGCTATAGCTGATTATATTGCAACGTTGTCAACCACTTCAATTATCGGGGGTGGCGATACCGCCGCTGCAATCGCGAAATTTAAATTAGAATCCAAGATGACGCATATCTCAACAGGAGGCGGTGCGAGCCTTGAGTTTTTAGAGGGCAAGACGTTGCCGGGCATTGCAGCTTTGACCGACAAATAATATCATGAGAAAATTTATTATTGCAGGTAATTGGAAGATGTATAAGACTATTAACCAGGCGATTGAGCTTGCCAATGGGTTAAAGAGGGAATTTTACACCATGGATACTCAGCTGGTTGATGTTGTTCTATGTCCTGTGTTTACGGCTTTAAGCGAAGTTGCGGAGGTGCTTACCGAAACTCCTCTTGGGCTGGGAGCGCAGGATTGTTTTTGGAAAGATGAGGGTGCTTTTACTGGCGAGGTTTCGCCTCTCATGCTTAAGGATGCAGGATGCAGTTATGTAATCCTTGGCCACTCTGAGCGCAGGCAGTTTTTTGGCGAGACAAATGAATCGGTGAATAATAAAGTAAAAGCAGCCCTTGCTCATGAGCTTACGCCTATTATGTGTGTTGGGGAATTGCTGAGTGAGCGGGAAGCGAACAAGACATTCAAAGTTTTGGAAGACCACGTGCTTAATGGTTTAAAGGGAGTAGAGGCGGATGCGGCACGCAACATTGTGATCGCCTATGAAC
>JAGOIJ010000040.1 GCA_017995695.1 Candidatus Omnitrophota bacterium
TGAGTATGGCCGCAGCTTTGATTGCGCCGGGGATGCTAGCGGTTGTGACCGCAAATGCGCTATCGCAACGATTATGATCGAGGGTAAGACCTATCCGTTCGGTGGTGCGTGCAACAAATATTATAACGTGCGTTTTAACGTGGCGGGCGATATGCAGAAGAAAGATTTGGTTATTATGCGCTACCGCGAGCTCTTCCGTGAATATGATTTTCAGGATAAGGAAGATTTGCCCAAGAAGACCGTCGGTCTTAATCTTTCATTTCTTACGTATAGCCTACTTCCATTATATACCACCTTTTTTAGCAAATTGGGATTTCGCGTGCTCCTGCCGATAAAGGCGTTGCATGAAGGAATTAAATTCCAAGGGGCGGCTTTTTGCTATCCGGCTGCTTTGGCGCACGGCTTCTTTCTGGATCTTTTGAACAAAAAGCCCGATTATCTTTTTTTGCCGCAGGTTTCGGAACTGTATGTCGCGCACGCCATTTCTCGAGAGCCAGAGCACCAGTCGACTTGTTTTATACTTCAGGCAGAGCCGTATTATTTAAGAACCGCATTTAAAAAATATCTAACTAACCAAAAACTTATCATCCCTACCTTAAATTTTTCTCAAGGGTTTAGATCGGCAGAAAAGGATTTTGTGCGGGTAGCCAGGAGGTTAGGTGTAAAAAAGAAAGATGCCGTTATCGCTTATACGCAAGCCTGCGATGCCCAGGATGATTTCACGCAGCGATTGAAAAAAGCAGGCCGAGAGCTCTTGCGTACGCTGCAGGACAATCCCGATGATATCGCTATAGTAATCTTTGGCAGGCCGTATAACGCATTCTGCCCAGATATGAACATGGGTATTCCTAATAAATTCGCTACACGCGGCATCCATGTTATATCTTTTGACTTGTTGCCCTATGAGTCGCAGGATTACCAGGGCCCTGTGGAGCTTTATAACAAAAACTTGACGTGGGCTTTTGGTCAAATGATTATGAAGGCCGCAAGTTTTACTCAGTTGCACAAACAACTATTCGGCGTCTTTATCACGAATTTCAGTTGCGGTCCGGATTCATTCCTGCTCTCTTATTTCCGGGAGGTCATGAAGGACAAGCCTTCGTTGACCATAGAGATCGACAGCCATACTGCCGATGCCGGAGTGAATACGCGCATTGAAGCATTTTTGGATATTGTGCAACGCTACCGTCATTTAAAGAGGCATGCAATACAAAGTCACGGTTCACTGACTAAGGGATTCCAGCCAGCACAGGTTACCTATCATAGCAAGAAAGCCAAGATCGTAAGTTCAGAGGGAAAGAGATATTCATTATTTGATCCTCGAGTGCATCTTTTGATTCCATCGATGGGTGACCTGGGAACAGAAATATTGACCGCGGTATTCAATCGCGTAGGAGTGCGCGCCACAGCTATGTCTGTCCCTGATCACGATGTCTTAAAATGGGGTAGGGCGTATTCAAGCGGAAAAGAATGTCTGCCGCTTATTTTAACCTGCGGTAGTCTGATGCAGCACCTTCAAATGCGCCGGGATGAGGAGGAGGTTATTCTTTATTTTATGCCGACCGTTGGCGGTAATTGCCGATTTTCGCAATACAATGTTTTCCTCCAGAATCTTATCAATAAACATCATCTGCGCAATGTCGCTCTTTTTTCTCTTACGAGCGAGAATAGCTATCTGGGATTAGGCAGCCGTTTTGCGGTGACCGTCCTTAAAGCAGCAGTGATCTCTGATGCTATGGATGATATTCGTAATACCTTATGCGTCTTAGCTCAAGATAAGGAATATGCGCTTTCTGTATTTAATGCGCAGTGGAGCAGCATTATTCAGGCTTTTCGTTCGGGTAGTGGTCTGGAGATTGAAAGAAATCTGCGACATGCTTCAAGAATGTTTAGAAAGATTGCCTTACGCTATCCATTGCATGAGGCAAAGTTTGTTTCGTTGCTCGGTGAAATATTTATCAGAAAAGAGGTTTTTTCCCGCCAATCGGTTGTTGATTTCTTGCAAAAGAAAGAATTTATCGTTCGCACAGCTCCTGTTTTGGAATGGCTTTATTATGTGGATTACCTCGTCAAAAAGAGGATTATTGCAACCAAGACTGATTTTAAATCCAAGACAGAGATGTTTATCAAGCATTCCCTCCAACATGTCTTTGAGCGGCAGATTAAAGGAATACTTGCGCAATCCGGGGTATATGCTTATCATCCCATAGATATCAAGAAGCTGGTAAGGTATGGCAAAGATCTGGTGCCTTTAAAGCTTACTGGTGAGCCAATCATTGTTATCGGTTCTGCGCTTTCCGAGATCCTGCATTCCATCTGCGGCGTTGTATCTATAGGGCCTTTTAACTGTTTGCCCACCCGCGTTACCGAAGCAGTCCTTTCAAGAGAGATGACTATGGAGAGAAAACGCGCGATTGAAAAAAACAAAGAAGACACATTCCCTTCATTGTCCGGCTTGCCCTTTCTTTCCGTTGAAGTGGATGGGAATCCTTTGTCCGGGTTGAGCGAAGCTCGCCTGGAGGCTTTTTGTCTGCAAGCGGAAAAGTTGCACAAGCTGATGCGGTTTCGCTAAAGGATTGCCTTTCTCATCGGATTTCGTTGATAATTTCTATAGTTGGGCTATAATGAAAGCGATGCAAAATTAGAGATAGCTAATTTCTTAGATAAAGAAGTATATAGCGTAGAAGGTTTTTGAGCATAGTATGAGTAAAAATGTTACCGTGATGAAGATAATCTTAGGCATAGTAATAGGCGCAGGTATTGGTTTTGGGTTAGGATATCTAGGAAAATGTACTTTGAGGGATTTGTCCGCTGACTAGAAATCCCTGGATAAGCACTATTATCGGCGCGTTGTTCGGTTTGGTGCTTTCCATCAATAAGTAGCGTCTTGTGTGGTAACAAGGTATGGTTATGCAGACAAAAACTTGCAATAACTGTAAAGAATTAAAAAGGTGCCAGGAAAGCCGTGCATCGTTATTATTTTTTATTATTGGCATGATCGCGACAATAGCCATACGCGCGGTTACCGTTTTAGCGCATCTTAATCCTATCTATGGAGAGATTGCTTGGTATATAGGAGTGTTTGGATTTTTTATTTTCTTTGTGTACAAATACAAAGTGGATCAAGCGCGCTACCGTCTCATTGTCCAACGTAAACTCATGGATACGGTTGCCGAAGGCAAAACGATATCCGATGATGATCGGGAACTAATCGGCTCAATACTGTGCGCGTTGAGTTCAAACAAAGATAGGATCAATTATTTTTTAATTTTTGTATCTTCTGCGCTTGCTATACTCATTGCGGTTTATTTTGATTTTATGAAGCGCTAAGTGACAGTGACGTGGTGTCCAGTAGGTTGAGCATTTAACATTACGGAGTATTATATGCCCAGAGATAATTATTCATATAAGAAATACCAGAAAGAATTAGCTAGAAAAAAGAAGGCTGAAGAAAAACAGCAAAGAAAACTAGAGAAAAAAGCGCTTGAGGCAAAGTCCCCAGAAGCTGGGTCAATTTCTTCTGATTCGCCGGTCTCAAGCTAAAGTATTGCTTGCAATCTTTGCAAAAAGCACTATAGTCATAGATAAGAGATGAGTTGTTGTTGGAAGTGCCCTCAACCTATTGGAGGATTGAGGTTCGTTGTTGTGAAACATCCGAGCCAAAAGGCAGGCCGCGTTGCATGATTGTTGGGCGTTAGTTTGCTTGGAGTTGTGGTTCGGCGTGCGCGTATGCGCAAGGAGGAAACATGGGGTTCCAGGGTGGTGGTGGATTCGGCGGGCCGCGGGAGATGCATAAAGCTGTTTGTTCAGAGTGTAAAAAAGAGTGCGAAGTTCCTTTTAAGCCAAGAGACGACCGTCCAATTTACTGCAAAGAATGCTATTCTAAGCGTAAGAACGAAGGCCGCTAGAGAATGAGATGGGGACGTCCTATGCGTTAAGGGGTGTCCCCATTGACAGTTCGTTGCCGCATAATTATTATCCTTGACTTATAAGGAAAATATGGTACAATGAATTTGTAGTGAAAAGATTAGAAGTCTGAGGCCGCAAGGAGTAGGAAAACTAACCTTGCGGTTTTTTGTTGCAAGGCAACACGCCAGACCTATCGCAGGTTTGGGTGGAGCGTCATTGTTTGCCCCGTTAGAGGTAAGAGGATCTATCAGGTAAAAGTGATGCAGACTTCTGACGGGTTTTACTATAATTCTTCAAGAAAAGGAGGTAGCAAACAATGGTTAAAGGAACAGTAAAGTGGTTCAGTGATCAAAAAGGTTATGGATTTATTACGCCCGAAAATGGTAAGGATGTGTTTGTCCATCATTCATCGATTCAGGGTGAAGGATATAAGTCTTTAGCTGAAGGCCAGCAAGTCGAATTTGAAATCGAACAAGGCCCTAAAGGCGAACAGGCGACCAAGGTCGTCAAGTTATAACCTTAGGAAGTGCATGGGGCCCGGTGCTGTTATAGCGCCGAGCCCCATTTTTTATTTTTTTAGATGCGCAAGGATATTTGCGAATACAGAATAGGAAGCTATGCAGTATACATTGGCGCGGGCAAAAAGGAGAAACAACATGAATAGCTGCACACGATGCGGGGAGAAAATGTCACATAATTATCTGGTGGCGATACACACTATGATTCATGAGAAAAGGGAGCGACAAATAGTGTGTTTAAAGTGTAAAGATATATTAACCAAGAAGGAAGAGTAAACAAGGATACGGGAATACGCCATGAATATTTTTGTAGGGAATTTATCGTTTGAAAGCACGGAAAGCGATGTAAAGAAGCTGTTTGAAGGGTTTGGCAATGTCACATCGGTGGCAATCGTGATGGATAAAAGCAAACATCCTAAGTCTCGAGGGTTTGGTTTTGTAGAGATGCCGGATCAAGAACAGGCGTTGTCCGCAATAGCCTCTCTTCATGACAAGGAATTTATGGGTCGCGTCCTTAATGTCAGTCCTGCTCGTCCCAAAACAGAAGCCGAGCGGGAGAAAGAGGCAAAAAAGAAAGTTCGTGCGCAGGCTGTACTTGCAGCAGGCAAGCGACCCGGCGTAGTAAAAGAACAGAAAAGAGCTTGGAATAATTCAGTTTCTAACAAGCCAGGAACATACCGGGGTGGTAGGCGAACGCTTAGTTATGTGAAGCGACAAGTATCGGCTGGTCCGCCGCAAGAGGTTAAGCCGTGGCGCAGGAGCCACGATAATCCGATGCGCTGGCGTAAAAGGAGTAATCAGTCGAGGCCTTGGCAAAAGCCAGAAGGCGATGTAAAGCCTTGGGTTGAAGCTAAGACAGGGAATCGGCCTTGGGATAAGCCAAGAGGTGAGTCGAAGCCTTTGGCAATGCCCGGGGCTGGTCATAAGCGTAGCGCGCGTAGCCGTTCAAAAAGCCAAAGAAGTCCGCGAAGTTATACATCATGAAATTAAAATTAGACGTGTATCCGGTAATCCCGGATATGGATAAGAGGCTTGCAGAGATTATCCAGAAAGCGGTGGATGGCCGCGCGAGGTTAGTGGAAATCGCCTATGGCGAGGCAGGTGAGAATATAAAGAAACGTATCCTGCATTTTCTGAACAAGAAGGAGATCCGCAAGCTTTATGCGCGACTTGAGAAAACAGAAAAAGGCTGGGGAAGGATTTATATTCATTTCCGCTGGAAAGAGTAGCTCATGGTCAATGTGGCAAAGGAAAAATCATTGCAGGAAATAATGGCGCGTCTAGGCGTTCGCGAAGAGGATATTGTTGAGAGGTTTATCCGCGCGCAGGGCCCAGGCGGGCAGAATGTCAATAAGGTTTCCACATGCGTGCACGTGCGTCATCTCCCAACGGGAATTGAAGTGAAGTGCCAGCAGGAGCGTTCACAGGCTCAAAATCGATATCGCGCCCGGCAACTTTTGCTTAAAAAGATTGAGAACGCAATTCTGGGAAAACTCTCATCCGAGCAACAACGTATTGAGAAGATCCGCCGTCAGAAGCGAAAAAGGTCGCGACGGGCAAAATTAAAGATTCTCGCATCAAAGCGTCGTCGTGCAGCAAAGAAATCTCTGCGCGCGCGAGTGCAGGAAACCGACGAATGAATTAAACGGTAGAGGGCGTTTTTTATTACCCGTAACGATCTCGTTACGGGTTTTTTAGTTTTTTTCGGTTGTAAAAATTAACGAAGGAAGGTAAAATATTGCCATGAATCTAATCGATTTTGGTTTTCAAAATTCAAATCTTTTTCAGCACATGCCATTGTTTGATGAGATTGCATACGTTGGGCACAATGAGGAAAAGGTGCGTCAATATCAAGCCGTGCGCGAAGGCCAGATTTGTAAGATTCTGGCATTGAATTTTATACGCAATGATGAAAAGATTCTTTGGGATGCAGTTGAGGATTTTGTTAAACGCAGCACCATCGATGCTGTGCCAAGCGTGCGCGGAGTGTATATCTTTGACCTGTTGACGATTGATATACACAAAGAGATCAAAACATTTAAGCATTCCGAGTTTACTACGGTGATTATTAACACGGCTAGCAGATTGAAGCCCGGGCAGACCAAGATGGTGAAGTATTCTTCTGCCTACGCGCTCATTCTTAAGACACTCGCCGAAGATTGGGGGAAGATTACCTTTAAGACAGCGGTGAATGTTTTTAAAGATAAGGCGGATTATTTAGACCTGTTGATCAAGCAGCTTCTAAGTGGTTTTATATTTCCTCGTGAGCCACTGGTTATTTTATTGAATGATCTTAGCCAAAATCCTGTTTTTGATCAACACAATGAAACCCAACAGGCGCGGCTGAAAAAAGTAATCGCCAGCCTAATTCCTAATTCCATAGAATTTATCCCTGAGGTTTATATCCAGGATAAGTTTGGCGCGCGAGAGCTTCTTTCGGGCTCAAGGCTTTAGTGAACGAAGAAAAGGAGTGAAGCGATGATGAAGCAATTTAGTGCAGGAAGTTGTTTTTCGTATATCATTGGTTCTCAAAAAGAAGCGTTAATCGTTGACCCGCATATAAGCCTTTTTGAAGAATATAGTGATTTTCTCAAGCGCAATAACCTCAAGCTTAAGTTTATCGTGGATACCCACACGCACGCTGACCATTTTTCTCTGGCATCCGTGCTTAAGCAAAAGTTTGGCGCGCAGGTATTAATGCATGAAAAGGCGGTTTCAATCGTCGCGGATAGACGCTTAAAGGGTGATGACCAGATTCAGGTTGGTTCTATTAGTATCAAGGTTATGTATAGCCCGGGGCATACGGATGACGCGGTAAGTTTATTGGCAGAGGGCCGGATTTTAACGGGCGACGTCCTGTTGATTGGTAGCGTCGGGCGCACGGACTTTCAGAATGGTTCTCCTGAATCGATGTTTGATACGCTGCAAAGGTTTAAGGCCTTGCCTGATGATACTATCGTGTTCCCGGGGCATGATTACCACGAAAAACACTCATCAACACTTAAGCAGGAGAAGAGAGAGAACCCATTTTTAAAAGAAACTGATAAAGAAGCATTTGTCAAGAATATGCGCGCAAAAGTTATCCCTAAGCCGTTTAACATCGATAATATCGTTCGCGTCAATCAACGAGGAGAGGCTGCGGCGTTAACGATGGTGTTGCCGAAAGATGCCCAAGAGATGACGCAGAGGAATCCCCAGATAAAATTACTGGATGTGCGTTCTGCCTTGGAGTTTAGCCAAGTGCACATTAAAGATTCAATCAATATTCCTATAGATATGCTTGGCGCTAAGCTTGATGATTTAAGCCGCTCCCATCAAGGGTATATTGTGTTGTGCCGCACAGGCAACCGCTCGCCTATGGCTGCGGATATGTTACTTCAGGCGGGCATCCAGGGAGTAATGGTGATGTCTGGAGGCATGACCCGTTGGCAGAAAGAAGGGTTGCCGGTTATTAAAGGAGAAGGCGGGGTGTCGTTAGAGCGTCAGGTGCGTATCATCGCCGGAAGCTTAGTGCTGCTAGGCATAGTTTTATCGTGGTTGCTTCACTGGGCTTTTATTTTTGTTTCTCTTTTTGTGAGCTGCGGGCTCATCTTAGCAGGCTTAACCGATAATTGTCTGATGGCGACGTTGTTAATGAAATTACCATATAACAAGAAATTATATAAAACAAAACTTGGCGGCGGCACCTGCGCCATGGGGTAAGAGTAAGGTAGCGGATATGTCACGATTACGTTACGGGAATATTTATTTCAAGCTCCCGCGCGCGCAAGATAAAGAGATTGTTCAGGTAATTCTGAAGAATAAAAAGCTTCTTATTGAGCAGATTATCTCCGGCGGCCAGGCAACTGAAAAAGGAGCATGGCTTAAGAGTACGCAGGATGAGTGGGTGTTAGTGTTGCAGGGGGTAGGTAAGTTAAGATTCCAAAGCAGTAGTCGATTGGTTACCTTAAGGACAGGAGATTATGTGTATATTCCTGCGCATGTCGCTCACCGTGTGGAATGGACGTCTAAGCGCAAGAAGACGCTATGGTTGGCCGTGCATTGCTAACGGTTACATGAAAAGGTTATTTTTTTCCCTCTTGACATGGGGTAGGGGGGTATGGTATAATTAAGTAAGAAAGAGGAGGTAATCCCATGATGACACAATTTACTACGCACGAAGAGCAGCTCGCATTTTTAAACAAGATTGAAGGCCAGATCCGCGGGGTGAAGAAGATGATAGAAGGCAAACGCTACTGCCCGGATATTATTACCCAGATCCATTCTATCATCGGCGCTCTGTACCGGGTAGAAAATGAGGTATTCAAGAAGCATGTTGAGGGTTGTGTCGTGCACGCCTTAAAGGGGCGCTCGGACGTTGAAAAGCAGAAAAAAATTGATGAGGTAGTTGCTTTGCTTGCAAGGTTCCGCAAAACAGCATAATATGTTAAAAACCGTACGTGTCGGAACGTTGATTATTGGTTTTGTGCTAAGTCTTACGAGCGTATTCGCTGATGATACGCTTTCGCTCACCTATCTTATCTCTGAAGCGCAAAAAAACAACCCGGAAATCTTGGCTGCGTTGAAGCGCTATGAAGCAGCGAAGGCGCGTATACCGCAGGCCAAATCATTGGATGACCCAACGATCGGTTTCACTTTTGAAAAAATTCCCCGCGGCACTGTTAAGATTGGTCAGACTTCGCCCGAAGACAGGATGCTGACGTTTACGCAATTCCTGCCTTTTTTTGGTAAACTTTCCTTAAAGGGGAAGATCGCTTTGGTTGAATCCCAGATGTTTGCAGCTGAATATAAAAGTAAGGAGCTAGAAGTTATCAATCAGGTTAAGAATGCGTACTACGCTTTATGGCTAAGCTATAAGGAGATTGCATTAAACAATGAAAGCCTGGATTTGTTAGAGCGTATTGCAAAACTCGCAGAAACTAATTATGCATTGGGTGATATGAGGCAGGAGGAAGTTTACAAGATACATGCCGAAATCGCTCGTCTTAATACCGACCTTTTGAATTTACAGCAAGAGAAACTCGCGCTGCAAACCAAACTCAATACGTTATTAAATAGAGAGCCCGAAGCTGTTTTAGGTATTCCCGTTTTAGATGATGAAGGAATTGCGTTTAAAGAAGATGTTAAATCATTATACCAAGCTACGTTGCTTAATCAGCCAGAGCTCATTATGTTTTCTTACGCGATTGAAAAAAATAAACATGCTAAATCCCTAGCGAAGAGAAGCTTTTTCCCAGATTTAATGGCTAGTATTGTGCAAAGGGGCATTACGTCTGGGACCATTGGCCCCTGGGATTTGATGCTTTCTTTTACGGTGCCACTTTGGTTTTGGACAAAGCAGCGCTATGAAGTAAGAGAAGCTATCGCAAATCTTGAGGAAGCAGAGGCTGCATATAAGGCGATGCAGAATAAAGCATTTGCAGAGGTTAAACAGTTATTCTCGGATATTCAAATTGAAAAAAACAATATTAAAGCATTTAAGACTAGCTTAATTCCCATTGTCGAGGGTTCAATTGCAAGTTCCTTGGCCAGTTTTCGTTCCGGTAAAGGTGATTTTATGATGCTATTAGATGCCCACCGGATGCTTATTGAAACTAAAATGAATTACTATAAGGCGTTAGTGGATTATAATAGGAATGTGGCAGATTTAGAGAGAGCAGTGGGTCTAGCGTTGCATTAAAAGGAGATGGTCAGAATGAAAAAAGTGATCATGAGTATAGTCATTCTGGTTTTCGCACTATTGACTATAGAATTTAGACTATCGACCAGTTATGCGCAGCATGAGGGTCATACGAAGCAAGCTTCTCCCAAGGCATTGTATTATTGCCCGATGCATCCTACCTATACTTCTGATAGGGCAGGTGATTGTCCTATCTGTAATATGAGGTTGGTAAAGAAAGAAGAGAATCGGGCTGAGGAAACCAGAATACAGGAATTTGGAGATGAAGGTTTTTACATTAGCCCGCAGAAACAGCAGCTTATTGGCGTTAAAACAGATAGGGTAATCTTTAGGCCTTTAAGGAAAATAATTAGTACTGTGGGCAGGGTTGCGTTTGACCCGCAACTATACAAGGCGCAACAAGAATATATCGAAGCGCTCAAGACCCAAGAATCTCTCAAGGAGTCTGGGCAAGAGGCAGTTATGCAGAGGGCTGAAGCGTTGGTTGAGGCCGCAGGGTTAAAATTGAAATTACAAGGTTTAGATAGTAAACAGATCGATGAATTGGCGCAAAAGCGGGAAAATGACCAGTCGTTACTTATCTCTTCGGCGGAGTCTGATTCTGCGTGGGTCTATGCTACGATTTACGAGTATGAATTTGAATGGATAAAAATTGGTCAAGAAGCGCGGATCACCACTAGTGCTTATCCGGCCAAGGAATTCAAAGGCACCATTGTGGCCATTGATCCTGTGTTTGATGCGATGACCAGATCAGTGCGCGCAAGAATTAAGGTGGATAATCAAGATAGTTTGTTAAAGCCCGATATGTATGTTGATGTGCAGTTATCTTCTGACTTGGGAGCATCTCTGGCAGTATCGAAAGAAGCGATTATGGATTCAGGCGTAAGAAAGATAGTTTTTCTCTCCCAGGGTGAGGGTTACATCAGGCCGGTTGAGATTAAAACCGGAGTTTCAACTGATGAATATGTTCAAGTGGCAGATGGCCTTAAGGAAGGCGATTTGGTGGTTATCTCGGGGAATTTTCTTATTGATTCTGAAAGTAAACTTAAAAGCGCCCTGGAAGGCACAAGTTATAAGCCAGGGGGCGATGGTTTGGTTTCCGAAAGCCAAAGCCATCAACATGGACAGTAATATAGGTAAGGATGCAGGATGAGAACATTAATAGAAAAAATAATTGAGTTTTGTGCTAAGAATAAGTTTATTGTTTTTGTCCTCGTGGGCGTGGCTACGTTAGGGGGGTATGTGGCCTTGCGCAACCTTCCCTTGGATGCGCTGCCTGATCTTTCCGATACCCAGGTTATCGTGTATTCGCGCTGGGATCGTTCTCCGGATATCATTGAAGATCAGTTGACCTATCCGATTGTTACCTCATTATTGGGAGCTCCCAAGGTGAAGGCAATCAGGGGATTCTCTGATTTTGGCTATTCTTATGTGTATGTTATATTTGAGGACGGTACTGACATTTACTGGGCCCGTACTCGAACGTTGGAATATCTTTCCAAGATTATCCCTCGTCTTCCTGAAGGAGTACGCACGGAGTTGGGCCCTGATGCCACGGGAGTAGGATGGGTGTTTCAATATGCCCTGGTGGATGAGAGCGGGAAAAATTCGCTGGCAGATTTGAGAACGTTCCAGGACTGGTATTTGCGTTATCAAATACAGAGTGTTCCGGGAGTTGCCGAGGTTGCGCCTATAGGAGGGTTTGTCAGGCAGTATCAGGTTAATATTGAGCCGAATAAGTTGCTGGCGTATAACATCCCCATCACTACTATTGTTGAGGCGATACGCAAAGGAAATAATGATGTCGGCGGCAGGTTGTTGGAGTTAAGCGGTGCAGAATATATGGTGCGCGGCAGAGGTTACGCCCGCTCGGTAAAAGATATTGAGAATATTGTGCTGGGGACTGATCAAAAGTCCGGAACGCCCATATTGGTGAGAAATATAGGTAAGGTTGCCCTAGGGCCGGATATACGCAGGGGCGTGGCAGACCTTGATGGCAAGGGCGATGTAGTCGGTGGCATTGTGGTCATGCGTCATGGGGAGAGCGCGTTACGCGTTATTGATAGAGTCAAAGAAAAAATAAAAGAAATAGAACCGAGCCTTCCTGAAGGAGTTAAAGTTGTAACAACGTATGATCGCACTGAACTCATCAATATATCCATTGAAACCATTAATGAAGTATTGATTGAGGATTTCTTGATCGTAGCGGCAATGATCATCTTTTTCCTG
>JAGOIJ010000200.1 GCA_017995695.1 Candidatus Omnitrophota bacterium
GTCTTAAATCCCGCAGGCAGTGGCTCAAAACCCTGTTGATATTTCTTTTGGCCGGTTGCCGTAATCGTCGTCAATGTCCTTCCATGGAATGAATTCGCAAACGTGATAATCTCGAATCTTCCCTGGCCGAATTTTCGGCTTAGCTTTATCGCCCCTTCATTTGCCTCGGCCCCCGAATTACAGAAAAAAACCTTACCCGGAAAAGAAAGCCGGATGAGTTCTCTGGCAAGCTTGGCTTGTTGAATAAGATAATAATTGTTGGGGACAAAAATAAGTTTACCAACCTGATCCCGGACAGCCTGCACAACCTTCGGATGGCAATGGCCTAAGCTTCCAACTCCCCACCCCGGGAAAAAATCAAGATAGACTTTATTGTGGATATCCCACAGCTTGCTGCCCTTACCTTTCACAAAGGTCAACGGCACCTTGGTATAGGTAGGCATGATATAATCTGCGTAATTTTGAAAAACTTCCTGTGCTTTCATCGCTTCCTCGCTACTCTATTGAATAATCTCCGTTCCGATCCCTTTATCGGTAAATATCTCTAACAGCAAACCATGCGGCGTGCGGGCGTCAATGATATGGGTCTTTTTTACCCCTTTTTCCAATGCCTCAATACAAGCGGTCACCTTCGGAATCATTCCCTGTTGTACAATCTTCTGTTCCATGAGACCCCTTGCCTCTTGAACAGTCAAAGTAGATAGAAATGAATGCGGATCTTCAGCATTACGCATGATACCTTTCACATTAGTCAACAGCACAAATTTTTCCGCGGCCAGACTCGCAGCAATAGAAGCCGCTGCTTCATCAGCGTTCACATTATAGGTTTTCTTATCCTTACCAATCCCCATCGGCACCACAACCACAATCTTACCAGTTTTTAGCTCTCGCGCAATCGGCTCACTATTTATAGCGACGATATTACCCACTAAACCCAAATCTATCTTTGCCTTCTTTTTCTCTGTCTGAATCAAGGCGTCTTGTTTACCGTTTAACCCGACTGCCTGAGCCCCTAGATCGTGCAATTCCTGAACAATAACCTCATTTAATTTCTGCAATTCTTCCTCAACAAGCTGCAAAGTGTGCTCATCTGTCACGCGCATACCATCTACGAATTCGGTTTTCTTGCCCGAGGCGCGCATACGGTCGCTGATATTTGGACCTCCGCCATGAACCAAGACAGTTTTTAGCCCAATAAAGCTTAAGAAAACAATATCTTCTAAAACATTCCTCCTGATCGAATCTTGCCCCAAAATGCTACCGCCGTACTTAATCACAATGAGTTTTTTATGAAACTTCTTAATGTAAGGAAGAGCTTCGACCAACACATCTGCTTTCTTTATTGCTTCATCCATAATATCCTCTTCTAGTTATATTCTGCGTTTATCTTAACATATTCATACGTAAGATCCGACGTATAGAGCGTTGCCTGCGCCTTCCCCCGCTTGACCCCCACCTCAACAAAAATTTCTTTCTTATCAAGAGGACTCACCCGTATTGATATGTCCTGTTCTCGCACTGGCACGCCGCTTGCGCCGACAGCTGCGACGATTCTGCCAAAATTCGGATTTTCGCCAAAGATCGCTGTCTTGCAAAGAGCAGAATTGGCAATAGCTAAACCAATCTGTCGCGCCTCGGTGAACGACTTAGCCTGCTTAACCTTAATGGTGATAAACTTCGTGGCCCCTTCCGCATCCTGAATAATCATCTTGGCAAGGGAAAGACACACCGAAGAAAGCGCCTTTGAAAACATGCGCAACTTGGATCCTTTGCTGATTAATGCATTTCCCGCTGCCCCATTTGCCATCAACATCAGGCTATCATTGGTACTCATACAGCCATCAACCGTAATACAATTGAAAGAATCCTCTACAGCCAGGGTAAGCGCTTTGCGCAAAGCTTCTTGGGTGATAGTTGCATCAGTAAAGATAAAGCATAGCATGGTCGCCATATTCGGAGCAATCATTCCCGCTCCCTTGGCAATGCCGCACAGCGTAATGGTACGACCGCCAATAGCGCATTGTACGGTTATCTCTTTGCTAAAAGTATCAGTAGTTAAGATAGCCTTTGCTGCCTGGGTAACCCCTTGCTTTGATAATTGCCTTGCTAAAGGCTGGATAGCATGCTTGATCTTGCTAACCGGTAAACGCTTCCCGATAATGCCAGTTGAGGCTACTAATACAGACTCTTGAGCAATAGATAATGCCTTTGCAACGCAGGAAGCTATTTCCAAAGCGTCCTTTTGACCTTGACGCCCGGTAAAGGCATTGGCATTACCGCTATTAGCAATAATTGCCTGAAAGGTTTTTGAGGCAGAAAGATGCTGCTTATCCACCACTAATGGAGCGGCAGGCATGCTATTAGTCGTAAATTTACACGCAGCCTTTGCGGGATACGTCGAATAAAATAAAGCTAGATCAACCTTGCCTGATCGCTTCAAACCAGCAGCAACTCCTTGGGCGGTAAACCCAATTGGCAAGATCGCCCGATTATAATGCTTCATAGTAAACCAGTCTGCTCCGGAAAAGAATACATGATATTAAAATTCTCAACTGCCTGACCTGAAGCGCCTTTTAAAAGATTGTCTATGGCGGCGACAACAATGATTTGCTCTTTTTCTTCCTTGATGCCAATATCGCAAAAGTTAGTCTTGACCACATCTTTTAACCTAGGGAAATCG
>JAGOIJ010000201.1 GCA_017995695.1 Candidatus Omnitrophota bacterium
ATCCAGCAAAGGAATCTTGCGGGATAGTAAAGTAGGTGACGTTGACCTTAAGCCCGAGGGTTGCGTTATCTTCCTCAAGGCTAAGTTCATGCGCGGTGATTGCCATCCGATTAGAAAGCTTATAGGTGAGATTGGTAAATCCGTTATGAAATGGTTCGTAAAAAAAGCTTTTCTTCGCCTTGGTAATCTTAATAAATGTGCGGAAACCATGCGTGGAAACAAGTTGCCAGGCTTTATTTGCCGGGAAAAATTCTAAGATAGAATGGTCTTTATCTTTTGTCCCGAAGCTTGCTATGCCTTGGCCGCGGTTGACATAGAAGACCCACATGGGAATACCGTATTTGCCGGCTATCCCTGGGAAAAAGCTGGCAAAGGGTTTAGCGTGGTTGAAGTTTGTAATGATAAATTCACCCTGGGGGGTGAGGCGGTACTGTGCGTCTTTTTTGATAGGTTTGGTCATGGTAAGCTCCTGAATAACCAAGTATTCTACATTCTTTTTATTATTTGTCCACTAAAATTTAATACGGAGTGACAACCATAAAATTGTGTCATCCGATCGTGAGCGCCAGCGGGTCCTGCCGCCAAGCCACCCTTTTCGTGCTCGCCATTTGGCTGCGCGCGAAAAGGGGATCCGTCTTGGCGTCACCCGCTGGCAGCCACGGTTTATTAATCAAAACGAGGATGCACTCAGACGTATAATACATTGAAGCAGAGGCCAATTGTAATTGACTTTTGAAATAAAGGATGTTATGATAAAAAACTAAATATTACAAGGGAGTCCCTATGGTCATTACTAAAGAAACAGTAAGCCATCTTGCAGATTTGGCGCGTATTAACTTGCAAGATAAAGAGTTAGAGAAATTAGTTTTTCAACTTCAGGATATCCTTGGTTTTATTGATACACTGAAAGATGAGGATGTTAGTAAGGTAAATCCAACGACGCACGCTGTGCCTCTTGCCAATGTTTTACGCCAGGATCTGCCTTGCGCATCGCTTCCTCTAGAGAAAACCCTAATGAATGCTCCTCAGAAAGAAGGTAATTTCTTTGTCGTGCCTAAGGTGATTGAGTAATAAACTATGCATAAAGAGTTGTTTCAATATACAGCGCATGAGCTGATTGAAAAAATAAAGAATAAAGAATGCACGGCCGAGGCTGTCGTGCGTGCTTTTTATAAGCGTGTGCAGGCTGTCGATGCTAAAGTAAAATCACTGGTGCGCGTTTCAGACGCAAGCGTCACGCCGGATGAGCATATCTTGAAAGCTGATACGTTACTGCAGGGGCTTCCCATAGCTATCAAAGATAATATTTGTACCGACGGCATGCTGACTGAATGTTGCTCACGGGTTTTGGAAGGTTTTCGCCCGCCGTATGACGCAACCGTAATTACTAAATTAAAAGATGCGGGAGCGTTCATCATGCCTTTTAAAACAAATATGGATGAGTTTGCTTTTGGCTCATCGACGGAAAATTCGTGTTTTCATCCGACCGCCAATCCTTGGGATTTGTCGCGCGTCCCGGGCGGCTCTTCCGGCGGTTCAGCTGCGGCAGTGGCAGCCGAAGTTGCGCCATGGGCATTAGGTTCGGATACGGGGGGATCAATCAGACAGCCGGCTTCATTTTGCGGCGTGGTTGGGTTAAAGCCAACGTATGGACGAGTTTCCCGCTATGGATTGATTGCTTTTGCTTCGAGCCTTGATCAGATTGGTCCTCTGACAAAAGATGTGCGCGATAGCGCGTTGTTGTTGAATAGCATTGCAGGATTTGATCCGCGCGATGCCACATCGGTTGATCTGCCGGTTCCTGATTACACCAAGGCGTTAGTGAACGATGTAAAGGGAATGACGATCGGCATACCGAAGGAGTTTTTCGTTGAGGGGCTTGATGCCGAGGTCAAAGCAATAGTTGATGCGGCCGTCAATGAGCTGCAGACACGCGGCGCTATGGTGCGAAAAATTTCCCTACCACACACGCGTTTTGCTGTGCCTGTTTATTATATTGTTGCTACTGCTGAGGCAAGTTCCAACCTTGCGCGCTTTGATGGTGTCCAGTATGGCTCACAAAGATTAAAGTCTGGAGGTTCTGATACAGCGCTGTTGGTTGAGATGTTTAAGAAAACGCGCGGCGAAGGATTCGGCGATGAAGCAAAGCGCAGGATTATGTTAGGAACGTTTGCATTATCCCACGGCTATTACGACGCGTACTATCTGCGGGCGCAAAAGGTGCGTACCCTCATTAAGCAGGATTTTGAGCAAGCCTTTACCGAGCTTGATTGTATTATTGCGCCTACTGCGCCGACGCCGGCATTTGCCATAAAAGAGAAAACAGACAATCCTTTACAAATGTATTTATCGGATATTTACACAATTTCTATGAATCTGGCTGGCGTCCCGGCGATATCGGTGCCTTGCGGTTTCACTCGTCAAGGATTGCCCGTAGGCATGCAAATAGTGGCCAAGGCGTTTGCGGAAGAGACGTTATTGCGCGTTGCCTATACCTATGAACAGAATACTCCTTGGCATACGAAGAGGCCTGCGCTGTAGCGGGTGGTGAAGACAATATGAGCGCATACGAAGCAGTGATAGGGCTTGAGGTTCATCTGCATCTTAAGACGAAGACCAAGGCGTTTTGCGGCTGCTCAACAGAATTTGGTAAACCAGCAAACACGCAGGTTTGTCC
>JAGOIJ010000041.1 GCA_017995695.1 Candidatus Omnitrophota bacterium
TTTATCGGACAAGCTTGCGAGTTTGATTATTCAGGCACGCAGGCTTGCAAGGTGCTTAAACAGGAAGGATTTAAGGTTATTCTGGTAAATTCTAATCCTGCTACTATCATGACTGACCCGCAGGTAGCTGATGTGACCTATGTAGAACCGATAACTCCGGAAATAATTGAAAAGATTATTGCCCAGGAGCGCCCTGATGCTTTACTACCGACGTTGGGTGGACAGACCGCGCTTAATATAGCAGTTAAGCTTGAGGAAATGGGAGTGCTTAAAAAATATAAGGTAAAGACTATTGGCGCAAACATAAGCGCGATCAAGAAAGGCGAAGATAGAATTCTTTTTAAACGGGCTATGCAGAGGATTGGGCTGGACGTTCCCAAAAGCGATAAGGCCTATACGCTTAAAGAAGCGTGCGAGGTTGCGCATAAGATCGGATTTCCTGTTATCATCCGTCCTAGCTTTACTCTTGGCGGCACAGGCGGCAGCGTCGCTTATAATATAGAAGAGTTTGAGGCCCTAGCCAGGCATGGCCTTGAATCCAGTATGATCAGTGAGGTTTTGATTGAAGAATCGGTGATCGGCTGGAAAGAGTTTGAGCTCGAGGTGATGCGTGACGTGCGGGATAACGTGGTGATTATCTGCTCCATTGAGAATTTTGATCCGATGGGGGTGCATACCGGAGATAGCATTACCGTTGCCCCAGCGCAAACATTGACAGATAAAGAATATCAGTCAATGCGTGATGCGGCCATCGCGTGTATCCGGGAAATCGGCGTAGAGACAGGCGGCTCAAATATTCAGTTCGCTGTTCATCCTGAAACCGGTCGTATGGTGGTTATTGAAATGAACCCGCGCGTATCGCGCAGTTCCGCCCTTGCCTCAAAGGCAACGGGATTCCCTATTGCCAAGATTGCCGCGAAGCTTGCGGTTGGTTATACGCTCGATGAGATTCCCAATGATATTACGCAAGAAACGCCTGCTTGTTTTGAGCCGGCCATTGATTATTGCGTGGTGAAAATCCCGCGTTTTACGTTTGAGAAGTTTGCGAAAGCCGATGCGACCTTAACAGTTTCCATGAAGTCGGTCGGAGAGGCAATGAGTATCGGCAGAACATTTAAGGAGGCCTTGCAGAAAGGGTTGCGTTCTCTTGAAATAAAAAAGTTTGGCCTTGAGAGCGTACTTTTTAAGGAGGGCCTTGAGTTTCATGCTGATAACGGGACAATGCAGGTGTTATTGAAGAAGTTGCGTATTCCTAACGCGGAGAGGATATTTTATATTGGCGATGCATTTAGGGTGGGCATGGCCTTAGAAAAGATCCAAGAGCTCACTAAGGTAGATTCCTGGTTTTTGTTTAATATCGAAGAAATCATCTCGCTTGAGAAAAAAATTATCTTACGCAAGAATTCGCTGGATAAAGAATTGCTCACGCAGGCTAAGGAGTATGGTTTTTCAGATCGCCAACTCGCTCGGCTTATTGGTAAGCAGGAAGACGACGTGTATCAATTACGTAAGGCGCTTGACATTGAACCCACATTTAAGTTAGTTGATACCTGCGCTGCGGAGTTTAAGGCTCGCACACCGTACTTTTATTCAACGTACGACTCATGACATAACCAGGGAGGTTACCGTATGAAGCGAGTACTAATAATCACGTTGTTGGCAGTCTTGATAAGTGCGAGTGGCGTGTGCGCGCTTGCCCAGAATCCTAAGGTTGCGCAGGTGAAGAAAGAAGCTAAAGATAGCTCTCTAGAAAACCCTCTCTCGCAGCTCTTGCGGCCTGGCAAAAGGACACCCGCTAATGTTCTCTCTTGGGCAAGAGTGAGAAGTTCCGATATCGCGGTAGTTTCTTCTGAATGGTCTAGCCCTTCATGGGTAGAAGAAGTGAATACGACGGGGTGGGAGGATGGGCCTTATATCTCAAGCGATGGAAAAGAGCTATATTTTGCCTATATTAATGTGAACCTGCTAAAATTGCCCAAGTTGGTTCAGATTGGGCCTGTCAGAGATACGCACAATATATGTACTCCTCCTTGCGGAACATTTCCGAGAGCAGATTTATTTTATGCGACCAAGGACGCGCAAGGAAAGTGGCAGGAGGCTAGACCGCATCCGCTCTCGCAGGATTATCCTATCGGAGGTATTGTGTTGGCCAATAGCGACAAAGCTTATTTCATGAAGGAAGAAAAAGACGGATTTCAAACCGAGATCTGTTCAGCAGATAAAGTCGCAGGGCAGTGGCAGAAGCCTCAGAAAATTGTTGCGCTGAGTTCTCGTTATAAAGATGATGATCCTTATGTGACCCCTCAAGGCGAAGATATGTTTTTCTGGTCGAATCGGCCTGCAGCATTAAAAGGAAATAATATTTACTATGCAAAGAAGACAAATGGCGTATGGGGCGAGCCGGTAATTTTGCCAGAGCCGATTAACAGCAATGCCAATGACATGCAGCCATTTTTATTCGGGAATACCCTGTATTTTAGTTCTGATAGAGAGGGGAAACTTACTATTTATCGGTCTGCGCTTGAAAACAACACGTGGTCGAAGCCGGAAACCGTCATATCCAGCGCACATGGCGTAGGAGAGCCTACCTTGACCGCAGATGGAAGATTTCTCTATTTTGTGCAGATCTTTGTTAACAAAAATGGCGATATCAATCCTGATATTATGTATGTAAAGAAGCGCATCTCGGGAGAATAAAAAGTTTTTTGCTTGACCCTGGTTTTTTAGTGGTATACAATACTATCATGCAGGAGGAAAGCGCGTCCTTTCTTTGTGCAATCAACAAAAGAGGGGACGCGCTTTCTTTGAGGCAGTATAAGGAGAGAGATGGCAAAGACAACCGGGTTTGATAATGAGCGGTATCTTAAGGAACAGACGCAGGCGATCGTTGAGCGTGTTAGTAAGTTTGGCAACAAGCTTTATCTTGAGTTTGGAGGTAAGCTTTGTTTTGATTACCATGCCGCTCGCGTCTTGCCCGGCTACGATCCTAATGTCAAAATACGGCTTTTGCAGAAACTAAAAGACAAGATTGACATAGTGTTGTGTATTTATGCAGGCGATATTGAAAAAGGCAGGGTGCGTGGAGATTTCGGCATTACCTACGATGCGGCTACCTTAAAATTAATTGATGATTTACGTAAGTGGGGTTTGGATATTCTGTCTGTTGTCATTACCCGTTTTGCCCATCAGTCAGCAGCAGTTATTTTTAAGAATAAATTGGAGCGTCGCGGCGTTAAAGTGTACTTGCATTATCCCATTGAGGGATATCCTGCTGATGTTGATTGCGCGGTCAGCGAAAAGGGTTTTGGCAAGAATGACTATATTGAGACCAAAAATCCCATTGTGGTCATTACGGCCCCTGGCCCTGGCAGCGGGAAACTCGCTACCTGTCTTTCCCAGCTTTATCAGGAACACCTGCGGGGGGTAAATGCAGGATATGCAAAGTTTGAAACATTTCCTATCTGGAATCTACCGCTTAAACATCCGGTTAACATTGCATATGAGGCGGCGACCGCGGATATCCAGGATTTTAATGTTGTTGATCCGTTTCACCTTTCTAAGTACAACAAAACTGCGATCAATTATAACCGCGATGTAGAAAGCTTTCCTATATTAAAGTTAATCCTGCAGAGAATCTTTGAAAAAAATAGCGGCAGCCTTCCTTTATACAATTCTCCTACTGATATGGGAGTGAACCGGGCTGGGTTTGGCATTGTTGATGATCTCGTTGTCCAAGAAGCCGCGCGGCAGGAATTGATCCGTCGGTTCTTCCGGTATAATAGTGAATTTGTTATGGGCATTGAGAAAAAAGAGACCGTGGATAAGGTGGTGCTTTTGATGGAAGAGGTCGGCGTGAAAGTTACAGACCGCTTAGTTGTCGCGGCAGCGCGCAAGGCAGCCGAAGATGCAGAGTCAAGCGGCAAAGGTCATGAAGGGATTTATTGCGGAGCAGCTATCGCCTTGGCTGATGGCCGTATCATTATTGGAAAAAATTCAAAACTGATGCATGCAGCTTCTAGTCTCGTGTTGAATACTGCTAAGTCTTTGGCAAATATTCCGGATGAAATATTGTTACTGTCCCCGCACATCATTAATCAGATCGCAAAATTAAAAGAAGGAATCCTGCAAGCTGATTCCGAAAGTTTGGATTTAGAAGAAACATTGATCGCTCTTTCTATAAGCGCAACAACAAACCACACCGCGGAGCTAGCCATGAACAAATTGGTTGAATTAAGAGGTTGCGAAGTGCACATGACCCATATTCCGACTCCCGGTGATGAGGTAGGGTTAAAACGTTTAGGTGTCAATCTCACTACGGATGGTAAATTTTCCTCACGCAATCTGTTTGTTGCGTAATCGATCATTATGCCGATACATATTAAGTTTTTGGGAGGGGTTAGAACCGTAACCGGCTCCAACCATCTTATCGTTACTGAAAAATCGCAGATTATGCTTGATGCAGGGCTCTTCCAGGGGCATCGTGATCAGGCCTACGAGATAAATACCACGTTTAATTATAATCCGCGCAAGATTGACGCCATGGTGTTGTCTCATGCGCATATTGATCATTGCGGCAATATCCCCGGCGTGATTCGGCAGGGTTTGCGCTGCAAGATCTATACCACTGCTGCGACCAAGGATCTTGCTAAGCTTATGCTTGAAGATTCAGGCAAGATTCAGGAAGAAGATATAAGGTACGTTAATAAGATTAACAGGATGCTGGGGTTTCCTTTGCGCAGGCCATTGTATACTAAGAAGGATGCAACAGGCGCAACAAGGAGGTTTCGCAGCCTTTCTTATGAGCAGCGATTTTGTCTGGCTAAAGATGTTTTTGTGACATTGCATGACGCAGGGCATATCTTGGGTTCCAGTATCATTGTGTTGGACGTTAGAGACGCGCAGCATACGGTGCGGATTGGCTATGCTGTTGATTTAGGCAGGAAAAATCTTCCCCTTTTAAGCGATCCTGTCATGCCTCAAGGTCTTGATTATTTGATTTTGGAAAGTACGTATGGAGGAAAGTTGCACGCACCCATTGAGCAGGCAAAGGGAAAATTACGCGAGGCTATTGTACGTACAGTCGAACGTAAAGGAAAGATCCTTATCCCGTCGTTTACCCTTGAACGCACGCAGGAGATTATTTACTTTTTAGGCGAGCTGTTTCGCGAAAAAGCAATCCCAGAAATCCCGATATATGTTGATAGCCCTCTGGCCACGGACATCACCGACGTCTTTAAGTACCATAGCAATTATTTAAATGAGGCAACGCGCCAGGCAATAGGGCGTGGCGATGACCCTTTTGAATACATCAATCTTTCCTACATCCGCCAGCAAGAAGAATCAAAGCGGCTCAACCACGATAAACGCCCGATGATTATCATTGCCGGATCAGGGATGTGCGAATCGGGCAGGATCTTGCATCATCTTAAGAATACTATAGAGGATTCGCGTAACACCGTATTGGTGGTAGGGTATATGGCTAAAGATACGTTAGGCAGGCGCATTGTCGACCGTGAAAAGTTTGTGCGTATCTTTGGTATTGAATATGAGCTGAATGCGCAAGTTGTGGTAATTAATTCTTTTTCCGGCCACGCCGATAGAGACGGGCTCTTAGAGTTTGTTTCGGGGTGCCTACCGCTTAAGCGCATATTTCTCGTGCATGGCGATGAGGAGCAGTCGCAGGCATTGCACGATACGTTGACGCAGATGGGGCTGAATGCTTATTTGCCCTTGCGGGACGAAGAAGTGATATTGGAGTAAGAACAACAGTTAACCATTAAACAGGGAGGTTCCAGATGACAGGCGGTTTTTCAACACCAAAGAAAGATAAGATGTTAAAGGTTTCCGGCGGCAAGGTCGTTAAAACCGGCGAAATCTTATGCCGAGGGGTGAGCACCTATAAAGCGGGGATCAACGTGCAGGGCAGAGGAGTGCTGTTTTCTCTTATTCCCGGTACGGTCTACTTTACCCGCAAAAAAACGAGCCGGGGGAAACCGCGAACATATATCAATGTTCGAGCAAAGTAACCGGGCGAAACAATACGCAACGCGCACCTATATTTTTGTAATTGTTAGCACGCTGTACCAAGGCGCGCTCTCGCTGATATTTTTATATTCCGGTGGTTCTGCGTGGTTAGCGCGTTATTTGAACAACGTTTTCGGCACGTCTGGTCTCGCCCTTTCAGCATTTATCCTGATCTTCTTTGCAGGCGCCTATCTGTTGCAGTTTCCTCTAGTCTTTTATCAGTCATTTGTGCAGGAACACACCTTTGCCTTATCCAAGCAAACGCTGGGGGATTGGATTCTCGACCAAGTTAAATCCGGGATACTGCTGTATGTATTCTTTGTTATCCTTGCAAGCGTATTCTATTGGATGATCGGGCATTATCATTCTTCGTGGTGGTTGTTTGTGTCTTTGTTTTGGATAGTATTTAGTTTGCTCCTTGCGCGCCTTGCGCCGATTATACTCATCCCTCTTTTCTTCAAATATAAAGCAGTATCTGATAGTGCGCTTAAGGCCAGGATCATCAAGTTAGCCGAAAGAATGCGGATTGCGATCTTGGATGTTTTTGAAATAAATTTCAGTAAGAAAACGCTTAAGGCAAATGCCGCTTTGGTGGGATGGGGCAAAACGCGCAGGATTCTATTAGCCGATACCTTACAAACACACTATACCCATGATGAAATCGAAGTTATCCTTGCTCACGAATTCGCTCATTACAGGCAAAAGCATCTTCTTAAATTATTGTTGATGCATGCGTTGGTTGTCGTGGGATCATGTTACCTGATGTATGTGACTAACAGTAAGGTTCTTGAGTTCTTTCGTATTGGCTCATTATCGGATTTGGCTAGTTTTCCTGTTGTCTTGCTCTATGGCATGGTCATCGGCGTCGTGCTCACCCCGCTTGAGAATTTGCAAAGCCGGCGATTTGAGATTGAGGCAGATCGCGTGGCGGTGAAAGAAACCGGATTGCAAAATGCATTTGTTTCACTTATGGAAAAGCTTGCCAGCCAAAATCTTGCTGATAGGAATCCTCACCCTCTCATTAAGTTATTTTTCTTCGATCACCCGCCCATTGATGAGCGTATTGCTCTTGCCCTAAAGGACGATATAGGTGAACTGGTCAATAGTCGATAGTCTTTAGTAAAGCAAAACCGTATACCATTGACTATAAACCATAAACGCGATCGTTTTTAATTAAAGACAGAGATTCCTAAAGATGGGAAGGGCAAACTTAACGATTGTGGGGTCGAACTGAATGCCGGCGAGTTTTTTGATTTCTGTGCAGGCGGCCACGGCTCGAAGAGGATTGCGGTAAGGTCGGTTCGAAGTCATGGCGTCAAAGGCATCGCATACCGTTAAGATGCGCGCGCCAAGGTGGGATTCTTCAGCCCGCAAGCCAAAAGGATAGCCGCTGCCATTATAGTATTCGTGATGCTCCGAGGCAATGGGTGAAATTTCGCTAAACGTCGGAACCATTTTCAGGATCTCTCGCGTCATTTCCGGGTGTTTCTTTATAATCAAAAATTCTTTTTTGGTTAACGATGAAGGCTTATCCAGGATCGAGCGCGGCACTGATAATTTCCCCATATCGTGGATCAAGCCCGCCCATTTAATCTTGGTAACGTCATCATGTTTTAACTTCATCGCTAAGGCAATGGCCATGGCATACCGTGATACTCTCAGAGAATGCCCCGCAGTAAAAGGATGCTTCAGGTCGATAATCTGAGCCATGATCTCAAGGGTCCTGCCGATAATATCTTCTCTCGGCGGCATAGGGATGGGGCCCACCTCGTTCTTAATCTTATACAATAGCGGGGTGATCGTGCTAAGGTCGGTAATGGAGCGTAAGAAGTTTTTTTGCTGTATGGCGCGCATAGCGTTGCGAGCGAGGTTTTTTTCAATTTCCTTATCGGAAGATTCTTTGAGTTTTGTTTTAAGCGTCCGCATGTTTGCATAGCGGGGCGTTCTTAGCGTAATATCAATCGTATCGGCAGCCCGGATAAGTTGCGAACCCAGAGATATAAAATTATTAGATTTTCCCCTGGGGTAGCCTGCGCCGTTATACCATTCATGATGGTCGAGTATGATCTTGGCGCAAAGATTTAATTTCGGAATAATGGAGACGAATTGTGCGCCGATGATCGGGTGTGAAAGTAGGATTAGTTGGTTAGTTTTATTTTCAAGTTTAAGAAAATGCACAATATGTTTTGTTAATCCAATGCCTCCGACATCGTGCAGCAAGGCAGCAAAAAAGATTTCTCTGCGTCTTTTCGCCGCCATTCTTTTTGCGAGCGCATCAGCAATAATAGCTACCCTCCAGGAGTGAAAGTATTTGACTGATTCTTCCACATCAACAATAAAGGAAAGGGCAGTTAAAAGCTCATCAACGGTTTTAGTCGTATTTATTTTCATGTCGCAAGTAGACGCGCAATAACTTCAGCGTGCCGTTTTATTGTTTGCGGGGCGCCGAGTTTTTCAGTTACTACGCGCAATTGTTTTTTAATTCTATCGGACTCCGCAGGATTGGTCAATACAAATTCAGCGAAGCAGGCGATATCTCGGGGTTTGGCATGATGTTGAATAAATTCAGGAACCACCTTTGTTCCTGCAATGATATTAACCAGGCCGATAAAGGGGATCTTGATAAAAATACGGGCATAGAGCCAGGTAAGAAACGAAATCTTATAAATGATAGCCATAGGTATCTGCATAATTGCTGTTTCCAGGGTTGCCGTGCCTGAGGCAACCAAGGCCAGGTCAGAGGCGTTTAATCCATCATAGGTTGTGTCGGTCAGGATATAGATTGGAAGGCAATAGGGTTTCAGCAACGTTTTGAAGGTTTCCTCACTGACGGTAGGAGCGCGCAGAATGAGAAATTTGATATCGATAAGTTTCTTATGGAGTAGTTCAGCGCTCGCCAGCATAACCGGCAAAATATTTTTAACTTCTTTTTCTCGCGAACCAGGCAACAACGCGACAGTATATTTACTATCCGGGATGTGATACGTTTCAAGGAGAGTTTTTTTGTTACGTTGAGCCTTGGCAACATCCAGGAGAGGGTGGCCAAAGAAGGAAACAGGGATACGTTCTTTTTTATACAACTCCTCTTCGAATTTAAAAAAGACAATCATGTGGTCAACTACGCGCCTGATAAGTGGTATGCGTTCTTTTCCCCAGGCCCATACTTGGGGACTAATATAATAAACCACCGGGATATTTCTTTTTTTAAGCTCTTGCGCAAGCCTAAGGTTAAACCCAGGATAGTCTACGAGAATTGCGAGGCGGGGTTTGCGCTCATCAATCTCTTTAAGCAGGTTGTCAAATATTGCTTTAAAGGTGCCAAGATTGCGCACAACCTCCCATAGTCCTACTACTGCCAGAGAAACAATGTCATATGAGATGCTCACGCCTTGGTTTTTGAGCTTTTCTCCTCCCAGGCCAAATAAACAGAGCCGGGGGTTTTCTTTTTTTAAAGCCCCTACCAGATTAGCGGCGTGAAGGTCACCTGAGGCTTCACCTGCGACAATTAGGATGGTTTGTGATTTTTCCATATAATTTTCTGGATACGTAAGGCCAGAGCTAGTGCAGGATACGCAACCTCTCCTGAAACCAGAGGAGTTGTGTGTTGTAGAATGCAGGAAAGAAACGAAGAAAGCTCGCGTTTTAAAGGCTCTTCCTTCTCGATTGGCAGGCTTGTTTTGGTGATTCCCAGAAGAGATTTTTGGTACATATGCGCTTGTTCTTGGCGGTAATCAAGCGAAATATAAGCGTGCTTCTGGAATATGCGAATCTTGCGCATTGGTTCATCTGAAACACGGCTCGCCGTTAAATTCGCAACGCACCCGTTATCAAAGGTAATGCGCGCATTCGCAATATCTTCATGAGAGGTTAATACAGGGATTCCGACCGCTTCGACCTTTTTAACCTTAGCATTAACTAGCCCTAAGACAATATCTAGGTCATGGATCATCAGATCCAACACTACGCCAATATCGAGAGAGCGGTTAGAGAATGCGCTTAAGCGATGGCATTCGATAAATTGCGGCTGGCTGATGATGTCTTGCGTAGCGGTAAAGGCGGAATTAAAACGCTCAATATGGCCGACCTGCAATATGAGGTTTTTTGCCTTGGCAATTTTTATTAAAGAAGCTGCCTCAGGAAGATTCAGGGTGAATGGTTTCTCAACCAAAACATGGATATTATGATTAAGGAAATCTTTGGCCACCCGATGGTGAAATTGGGTGGGGACGGCAACGCTTACCGCGTCAACGTTATTAAAAAGTTTCTTGTAATCGCCATAGCCTTCAACAGAATATTGGGTGGCAATCTGTTTAAGCCTTTTTTCGTCAATATCGCAGACGCCGGCCAGCTCGCAAGAATCAAGTTCCTTATAAATTCTCGCGTGGATGCTTCCAAGATGTCCGACTCCGATAACCGCCACCCTTATTTTATCCATACGTACGATGATAGCAGAGCAGGGTATATCTTGCAATCGAAATCTTCCGGTTGCTCACCCTTCTGACCTCTGTGCTGGTAACAGTGATTAAAATTAATTTTCATACGCCGAAACAATCGTCCCATTAATTCCTTGAAGCGTAAGCCGCTCAATGATACTATAAAAGCAGAAGTTTTAAGCTGTCGGCTAATAAAAGGAAGGAGAAAGGTCTTGTTTTCAGCAGCATTTGATTTCTACGGATACAGGATACTTGTTGAATCGGCTGATGAGGAAACTATTTCCAATATCCGCAGGGATTTTTCCTTTTTCCTTAGTTCTACTGCTAACCCTCAGCTCTCAATTTCTGTATATCCTGAAACTGCAGATTACAAGACTTTGCCGAGAGTGCGTCCGTCGCTACACTCCCCAAGAAATTTTTGCTATCGTGATCATGGCTTACTCTTGATCGATTATTTTGGAAAAGCGCTCTCAACATATGATGAAAAAAAGAGAGAATACTCTATTTATTGTGAAGATGCTCACGTAAGGCATGAAGTTGTATTTTTAACGATTTTATCAGCAGTCGGCAAAAACCTTGATCAGAGGCATTTGCATCGGGTCCACGGTCTTGCCCTTAAGATATATGGTCAGTCGATTCTCGTACTCTTGCCTCAAGGAGGAGGCAAGACCACGTTGCTTCTTGATTTGTTGAAAGAAAATGACGTCCACTTGCTATCCGAGGATACCCCGATACTTGATACGCAGGGATATATGCTGCCTTTTCCTATTAGGATCGGCATCGATGCTGGTAAAAAACCAGATTTTCCCGGGCAGCACTTGCGATTTATCAACAGGATGGAATTTGGCCCGAAATACTTGCTTGATGTTGATTATTTTAAGGGTAGGGTAGTTACGGGCCGCTGTAAGCCGTCATTTATTTTTCGGGGCGTCAGATGTCTTGGCGTGGGAGCTGATATCCTGCCCGCTTCAAGATTAAGCACACTTAAGACGTTTATAGAAAATTCAGTTATTGGCTTAGGGGTGTACCAAGGAATCGAATTTCTCTTGCAACATAACGCACTTGAGCTTTTCAAGAAAAGCGGCATCGCTGCTTCGCGCTTGAGGAATTCGCTAGCAGCAATTTCGAACGCTCAAACCTTTGATTTCTTTACCGGCTGCGATATCGAGAAAAATTCTCGGGCCATCCTGGAATTCTTAAAGAAGAATTGTTAAGGTTATGAATATTTCAATCATTGTTCCCGTCTATAATGCTGCAGCAACTATTGAGCAATGCTTGAGTGCCATCGTGCGCTATGCCCCACCTTATACCGAGATCATCGTTGTTGACGACGCAAGCACTGATGGTTCGAATGCTTTAATTTCCAAGTTTCCCGTTAAGCTCATTAGGCTCAAGAAGAATATGGGATCTGGTAATGCGCGCAATGTTGGCATGCTGCAATCTTCAGGCGATATCGTTATATTTATTGACGCCGATGTGGTTGTTCAATCCGACTCCTTTCCCTTGCTTTTG
>JAGOIJ010000042.1 GCA_017995695.1 Candidatus Omnitrophota bacterium
CCAGAGGGATCTGATAGATTGACTCGACATCTTTATTTTCGATAACTGCTTCTTTCTGAACATTGCAAAATAAAGAAATCTTCTCTTTCAAATCATTGGTTAGACTTTTTTCCGTGCGACAGATCAACACATCCGGCTGGATGCCGATTTCACGCAGCGTCCCCACGCTATGCTGGGTAGGCTTGGTTTTAATCTCATCTGCGCATTTGATATACGGCACCAGAGTGAGATGGATATACAGCACATTGTCCCTGCCCACTTCAAGCCCGAATTGACGCGCAGCCTCAAGAAAAGGTAAGCTTTCGATATCGCCAACCGTGCCGCCCACTTCAACCAGAACAATATCAGCGCCGGTTACCTCAGCAACTTTTTTTACCCGCTCTTTTATTTCATTGGTGATATGCGGAATTACTTGGATAGTCTTACCTAAATAATCGCCGCGGCGCTCGCGGGAAATGACCGTGCTATATACCTGGCCGGTCGTAACATTGTTGAACTTGGTCATCTGGGCGCCGGTAAAACGCTCGTAGTGACCAAGATCTAAATCCGTCTCTGCGCCATCCTCAGTGACATAGACTTCGCCATGCTGAAAAGGATTCATCGTTCCCGGGTCGACGTTAAGATACGGGTCAAGCTTCATCAACGTCACCTTCAAGCCTCGTGCCTCCAAGATCTTGCCGATGGAAGCAGACGTAATGCCCTTGCCTAAGCTTGAGATCACGCCACCGGTTATAAAGATATATTTTGTCATATAAAAATCAGGCGTTTAGCGCCGATAGTTCGGCCTCTAAACGCCTTTGTTTTGTTTGCAGTTCTACACTGAACTACAATGGTGTAGTGTACCATAATCATCACGCAATGTCAATATGAGGAAGCGCTCGTCAAATCAAGGTTTACTTGAGAAACAAACAACCTTCTGCGTTACCACATCAGACATGATTCGCAAACCTCTTGCGCTTACATCGTAAACACCAATAAGCTCCTCATATTTGGTGGATTCCGGAATCAGCTGCGCAAATAAGTTCTTTGATTGAGCTAACCAGGCGTTATTCAACGCAACTTCTTTCTTCTCGGGGAACAACGCAACATAAAATATATTAGTCTCAACTAAATCCTGGAAGAAATGCGTTCCGAACGACAATTCAGGCATAAGGTTGCCGGATGAAGATGCAACCTCTGCCAGAACGGTTACATTGTTAATCTCGGCAAATTTAACCGGCACACCCAACGATGGCGTTGTCGTGCCCCATCTACCTGGCCCCATGAGGATTGTAGGCAGCTCCTCTTTATCGCGTATAGTCCGGTTTAACTTTCCCACGACGCGGGCAACCTCATACTTATCTGACAATGTCAGATTACTATATTTCTGCGGATCAACGCATATCACCCACGCTATCTTTTGCGATATATTGCCACCCAGAAAATAACCGCGCGACTCAAAAAGTATATTTGCTTTACTGATTTGGCTTGGGATTTCAACCTTATGGCCAAGCCCACGCGTCTGCAGAGGCCTACACTGCAATAGGTTTATCTTGAAGGCATCAGGGTGAGTAAAATTAACGGTAAATTCTATTTCTACCGGATATTGATATGCCTGCTCAAGAGATTCTAATATCCGCTTAAAAGAATCAATAAAGGAAGGCTCGTTAAAGACGTTATCGAGCGTCAATATCCAGGCGTCTTTTCCCTCGATGCCTCGCGCGCTCATCATACGCATAGCTTCATAATCTTTTGTTGCGATACGCTCGATATGGCTATATACCTTTTCGCTAATGATTTTTTCAAGCTGAACTGTTGCCAAGGAATTCTCTTTGGTATTAATGAGGTCAACCGCGTGCTGCGAATATCTTTTTACATCATCACGCTCCGAATACGGACGCCGCAAAGGATCATCGAGTGCAGCCATTCTCGGATAATCCCCCTCAACGCGATTGACTGCCCTTGTCCCAAGCCCGAAAACAAGCCTAAGCATACCCACCTTCGGATCCATAGCATCATTCCACACATACGTATTATAGGAAACCCCGACGCCGGCAAGGTCAGGAAAGAAATACTGTTTGTGTTCGGATCCAGAAACACGCTGCACTAATAAGGCCATTTGCTCATCTAGCTTATCAAGCCCCCGCTGTTTACGATACGTAAGGGCATCTTCATTCATCGTACTTGAATAGATCCGCTTGACTGCCTCCGCAAACTGGATATAGCGTTGTTCCGGCGTCCCCTGATTAGCCAAGAATATGCTCTCATATTTTCCGGCAAACGCGTTACCGAACCCATCCTCCAAAAGCGAGCTCGAGCGCAGGATAATCGGCGATGTGCCAAAATATTCGATTATCTGCTGAAAGTGTTCCATGATATCATCAGAGAAAACCCCATACAGCATTTTTTCCTTTAATATCGTTGCCGCTTGAAAATACCCTTCCTCCGTCTTTTGCTGCATGCGTAATTTCCACCAACGGTTCTGCACAATATAAGAATAAAATATATCTGAGCCGATATAGAATGAGTCGTGCGGCTCGGCAAGCTTATGCCAATCAAGCGACGCATCCTTCGACAATATCTTTCTGGCCAAAAGCATGCCTACGCTCTTGCCGCCGATAAAACCTGTGCCGATTAACCGTGATTTGATTGCAATAAGCTCTTCCAACGAAAAATAATGCATGGCAAGAGAAAGAATCTTTTTGTTCTTGGTAATCATTAACGAGCACAATTCTTTCACCATGGCGCGAATCTTTTCTTTTGGCTGACGCTTTCTAACTAATTCTTCTGCCGCCAGGAAAAGGCGATCCCAATAATCAAGATTACGCTTTGCGTTTTCTACGCCGGTATTACGGATATGGGTAAGTATCTTTGCTGCATTCGCGCTATCAGTCACGGGGATGCACACATCATTCTTTTTTTGATGAGGCAGAAACATGGTAGGGGTATACCTATTCCAGACCTTTAACGGGTGGACATAGAAACTGCCCTCGCAGTGGTACACATCGATAAGCAACTGTGTCGTTTCCCGGATGCGGGCAATAGACTTATAGGAATGGCTGTTGCGTAATATTGAAAAATACGTAACTGTCTTAAGCTCGTACAAATAAGGGCAGGTGACCATAAAAAAGTTCCCGATCATAAGATCAGTAGCCCACGCAGAAAGAAGCTCAGAGAGGCAATCGAACACATAATATGCGCCTTCTCCTTCTTGCGTAATGATGGTATTAATTTTAGTCGTAAATGACTCAAAGCCAGCATGCGCGTTTAATTCATAGCGCTTTATTGCCTTTGAAGGCTTAAGCAGTTCTTGATGTAAGGCAAAACGCAGGTAGACAACTTTCTTTTTCTCCTTAAGCGCTTCTTGCACAAAAGGCCTCACCAGATCTTTGTAATCCTTTATATCATCGATCTGCCAAACCACATTATCGCCTACCCGCAAACCCGTAAGGATAGTGTCTAAACCCTTGATCCCTGTGCTTATCATTGAATCCCCCTATAGTAACGGTAAACGGCTTTCGCCCATTAAGTATGCATCCATATGCCGGGCGCAACGCCTTCCTTCAGCAATAGCCCACACCACCAATGACTGCCCACGTCTCATATCCCCGGCAGAAAAAACTTTTTTTATTGACGTCTCATACTGTTCGTTTGTCTTGACATTCCCGCGCTGATCAAAGGCAACGCCGAGGTCGGTGAGCAATCCTGCATGCTCCGGATGCATAAAACCTACAGCCAGAAGGACCAAATCTGCTTTTATCTCAAACTCGCTGCCAGCGATCTCTTGCATGGCAGGGCAGGTCTTACCATCGCCCTTAAGAAAAGCTACCTGCACACAAGACAAACTTTTAACACGACCCCGCTCTCCAATAAAACGTTTGGTTAATACTGACCAATGACGCTCTCCCCCCTCTTCGTGGCTTGAGGATGTCTTTAAAAGCAAGGGATAGCGCGGCCAAGGGGCATCTTCGGTTCGACATTCCGCAGGCCTCGGCATGACTTCAATCTGCGTCACGCATGCAGCTCCCTGACGATGGGCAGTACCAACGCAATCAGATCCTGTATCCCCGCCTCCAATAACCACGACCCTCTTTTTTGCGGCATCGATTGCATCGGCTTTCGCAAACTTCTTACCAGATGCGCGTCTGTTTGATTGTTGCAGATAATCCATAGCAAAGTGTATGCCTTGCAATGCCCTCCCTTCGATGTTAAGATCCCGGGGCACGCGCGCGCCTCCCGCAAGGCAAACCGCATCAAAATCTTGTAATAATTTCTTCGACGTAATATCCTTGCCTACTTCTACGTTTGTCTTAAAAACAACGCCTTCTTCTTCCCAAAGAGCTATGCGCCTATCGATAATATGTTTTTCCAGTTTAAAATCGGGGATACCATAACGTAATATACCTCCTACTTTGTCATCCCTCTCAAAGACAACAACGTTATGTCCGGCCCGGTTCAGTTGTGCCGCGCACGACAAACCAGCAGGACCGGAGCCAACAACGGCAATACGTTTTCCTGTTAGCTTCTGTTTGCGCGAAGCCTTAACTAATCCGTTTTTAAAACCGGCTTCAATAATGGAAAGCTCATTTTCGCGGATAGTTACGGCATCATCGTTTAAACCTAACACGCATGAGTATTCGCACAATGCCGGGCACACCCTACCGGTTATCTCCGGCAGGTTGTTTGTTGCCTCTAACAACGCAAGCGCTGCCTTCCAGTTCCCGCGAAACATATAATCATTCCACTCTGGGATATAGTTTCCTATGGGACAACCGTCATGACAAAAAGGAGTGCCGCAATCCATACAGCGCGATGCCTGTTCTTGCGCTTGAGATTCAGCCCGCAAAGGAGCGACCTCTTTATAATCGGCAACACGCTCGCACACTGCCCGATACGCGCTATTACGCCGCGCCACCTTAAGAAAACCTCGTACCTCACCCATCGGACTTCTCCATGAGATCAAGTTTAACTTCAATATCTTTTCCTTCTAAGATACGTTTGTACTCTATCGGGATAACCCGGATAAATCGCTTAAGCTCCTCGCGCATATTATCCAGAATCATTTTCGCTTTTCTGCTTTTGGTATATTTATAATGATTCTGCAACAAATGATACAGCGTATCCCTATCCTCCTCTTGCACGTTCTCTAACTCAACCATATCCCTGTTGCAGCGAGCCTTAAAATTTTTGGCTTGATCATAGACATACGCTATGCCACCTGACATACCCGCGGCAAAATTTCTGCCGGTTTCACCCAAGACAAGGACCCGTCCTCCCGTCATATATTCACAACCATGATCGCCAACACCCTCCACCACTGCGTAGAGCCCTGAATTTCTGATACAAAATCTCTCACCAGCCGCGCCTGCTATATACGCCTCTCCCGCTATGGCGCCATAAAAGGTGGTATTACCGATAATGCTATTCTCATCAGCCTTGTAAAGTGAGCGCGCGTCTGGATAGATTATAATCTTTCCGCCTGATATTCCTTTTCCAACGTAATCATTGGCCATCCCCTCTAATGCAAAGGTGATGCCCTTTGCAAGAAACGCGCCAAAACTCTGTCCGGCTATTCCCTTAAAAGAACATTTAATCGTATCTTCTAACAATACCCCATCCCCGCATCGTCTGCAAACTTCGCCACTCAACATTGCTCCCGTCGTTCTATTCGTGTTATTAATAGCGAACGATAAAGCAACAGGCTTATTCTCATCAAGAGAAGCCCGACACTGCTGTATGAGTTCCTGGTCCAAAACTGTTGCCAGGCCGCTATCCTGCTTTGTGGTGCAAAATCGGCTGGCTCCGGGGGAAAGTTCCGGCATAAAAAGAATGCGAGAATAATCAATACCTTTTGCTTTTTTAGGGACAGCATCTTGGTTTACCTCAAGACAATCAGTCCTCCCGACCATTTCATCAATAGTTTTGAACCCAAGACTGGCCATAATCTCACGCAGCTCTTGCGAGACAAAACGAAAATAATTCACGATATACTCTGGTCTGCCCTGGAACCGCTTCTGCAAGATAGCGTCCTGTGTCGCCACCCCCACCGAACAGTTATTAAGATGGCAATGCCGCAGCATGACGCAACCACTCACCACCAACACGGCTGTGCAGAAACCAAATTCTTCTGCGCCGAGTAAAGCAGCCATTGCCACATCGCATCCGGTACGCATCTGGCCATCTGTTTGCAAACGCACTCTTGAGCGCAAGTTGTTCAACAAAAGCGTCTGGTGCGCTTCGGTGAGACCGAGCTCCCACGGAAGCCCGGCATGCCGTATTGAGCTACGCGGAGATGCGCCCGTGCCCCCGTCTCCTCCGGAAATAAGAATCATATCGGCATGCCCTTTAGCAACACCCGCTGCAACTGTTCCCACGCCGATTTCTGAAACCAGTTTTACGCTTACGCGTGCGTGCGGATTCGCATTCTTCAGATCAAATATTAATTGCGCCAGATCCTCAATAGAATATATATCGTGATGCGGCGGCGGCGATATCAAGGTAACGCCCGGCGTCGTGTAACGGGTGCGGGCAATAATTTCGCTAACCTTATGCCCAGGCAATTGGCCTCCCTCGCCCGGCTTTGCCCCCTGGGCGATTTTAATCTGTATCTCATCCGCGTTTACCAGATAATTAATCGTCACGCCGAATCTTCCGGAAGCGACCTGCTTAATAGCGCTTCTCTTGGAATCACCGTTCGGCAACGTGATAAACCTATTAGGATCTTCTCCTCCCTCGCCGGTATTCGACTTGCCACCGATTCGGTTCATGGCAATCGCTATGGTCTCATGCGCTGCGCCACTAATCGAGCCAAAGCTCATCGCCCCGGTTACAAAACGCTTCATAATAGCCTCGACAGGCTCAACCGTTTCAATGGCAACCGGCTCACGCACTTTAAATCGTAAGAGACTACGCAAGGTTGCCGGATGCCCCGACTGATCATTAATCAACCGAGCAAACTCTTTATAGCGCTTATAATCATTAGCGCGTGTTGCATCTTGCAAAGAAGCAATGGTCTCGGGATTCCAGAGATGAAATTCTCCATCTTTTTTCCATTGATACACGCCGCCGCTTGGTAAATATCCTTGATCAACGCTCTCTGCGCGATATGCTTGCTGATGGCGCTGGAGCGCCTCCTGGGCAATGCCGGTGAGACTCACGCCCTTCATACGCGAAGGGGTTCCGGTAAAATAACGCTCAATCAGCTCATCATCCAAACCAAGTGCCTCAAATATCTGCGCCCCACGGTAACTTCTAAGCGTTGAAATCCCCATTTTTGAAAGAATCTTTAAGATACCGTCAGTCAATGCCTTATGGTAATTCTTTACAGCGCTCTCTAGATTAACGGTCAATTCCTTTTCTTGAACAAGAAATGCTATTGCTTCATAAGCAAGATAAGGATTAACGCAATCTGCGCCATAGCCAAAGAGCAACGCCATATGATGCACTTCTCTTGGCTCTGCGCTTTCCACAATAAGGGCAACCTGCGAACGTATGGTCTTTTTTACCAGATACTGATGAATAGCGCTGGTCACTAATAGCGCCGGCAAAGCGATCCTGTCTTGATCTACGCCCCGATCGCTTACAATAATAAAAGAATAACCTTGTTCAATGGCGTACTCTGCTTCAAAGCAAATTCTCTCCAGCGCTTGCGTGAATCCCTCCACGCCGCTTGACGCATCAAAGAACGTATAGAGTGTCTTGGTTTTAAAACCATTGATACTGATATCGCGAATCTTGTCGAGATCCTCATTGCGCAACAACGGATTTCTTACCTTTAGCTTATGACTATGCGCAGGGCTTTGCTCAAGCACATTTTGGGCAGGGCCAATATAGCTTTCCAGACTCATTACCAGTTTTTCTCGGATTGAATCTATGGCTGGGTTGGTTACTTGGGCAAACAATTGTTTGAAATAATTATATAGCAGCTGAGGCTCACTCGAAAGGAAAGCATGCGGAATATCATTGCCCATAGAGCCAACTGGTTCTTTACCCTCTTGCGCCATCGGCTTAAGGATTACATTGAGATCCTCGCGCGTATAGCCAAACGCCTTCAACAAAGAAACGGTCTCTTTTGAGTTTCGCACGACCGTGGGGCTACCCGGCAACTCATCAAGGTCGATAAGATTACGCTCATTCCAGATGCCGTAGGGATGGTGCTTGGAAACCTGCTCCTTGATCATAGCATCGTGCACAATGCGGCCCGCTTGAGTATCAATAAAAAATATTTTACCTGGCTCAAGCCTGCCAGAAACCTTAATCTGAGCAGGGTCTATATCCAAAACGCCTACTTCGGATGCCATCACCACAAAATCGTCCTTGGTGACAATATAGCGGGCAGGACGCAAACCATTTCTATCAAGCACTGCGCCTATATTTATACCATCGGTAAACGCTATGGCGGCTGGGCCATCCCACGGTTCCATAAAACAGGCGTGGTGTTGATAAAATTCTTTTAAGCTCTTATCCATGAGCTCATCGTGTTCCCAGGCAGCAGGAATGAGCATCATCATGGCATGCTCAAGAGACCTACCGGAGAGCACCAAAAGTTCAAAGAAATTATCAATGGTCGCCGAATCGCTTCCTCCCTGCACAATCACCGGTTTCAACTTGTCAATATCAGTGCCAAAGAGTTCGCTTGATAATAACCGCTCACGCGCGCTGACCCAATTAACATTGCCGCGTAACGTGTTGATCTCTCCATTGTGGGCGAGGTAACGAAATGGTTGAGCCAGATCCCACGTCGGGAAAGTATTGGTTGAATAGCGCGAATGCACCAAACACAAAGCGCTCTTCATATCGCTGTCTCTTAAATCAACAAAGAAACTATCCAATTGCTCAGGCATAAGCAAACCTTTATACGAGAGCGTTCGGCTCGAAAGATTAGTAATATAAAAAAATTGTTTCTGGTTAAGCAAAGACGCGCGAATCACGTTTTCTATGCGCTTTCTGGTCACATAAAGCTTGCGCTCAAAAGCGCCCTCATCGCACTCCTTATTCCTTTGGATGAAGAGTTGCTTAATGACTGGCTGGGTCTGTTGCGCAGTATGGCCAATCTTAGTTCTGTCAACTGGTACCTCGCGCCAGCCAAGAAACACTAAATCTTCATCTGCAATGATTTTTGCGCATTCCTCTTCGCAAAACTCCCGCTCTTGTTGATCAGTAGGCAAGAATACTAAACCTGTCCCGTAATCACCTTTATCCGGCAAGGCAATTGCGCTGCCTTTACACACCTTAGTCAAAAACGCATGCGGCATCTGAATAAGAACCCCAGCGCCATCCCCTGTCTTCGGATCAGCGCCTGTAGCGCCGCGATGAGAAAGCCGTTTTAACACTTCCAGCCCTTGGCGGATAATTTGATTGGTTTGCGCGCCTTTAATATTGCATACAAAACCTACGCCGCAGGCATCATGCTCAAACCGCGGATCATATAATCCATATTGTGTTAAATGCGTACGGTTATTCATTGTTTGTATCGCGCACACGCAATCCCCAACTTTTTTATCTTGGAGCGCATCGTATTCCGGTTTATCCCAAGGATTCTGGCTGCCTTAACTTGATTACCCTCGCTACGCTCTAAGACATGCTCAAATAAAGGCTTTTCCAATTTTTCTAGCATTGCCCTATACAAAGAACCCCGTTTTTCTTGATGCCAAATATGTTCCAGCTCAATAACCTTATCTTCAAAGGTAACGTCACGCTCGGCTTCCACCTTGCTAATTATTTTAACGATATTCTCCTGCTTGGTAATATCTAGATTGATATTACCGTTTTTTTGCAACATTTCCACAAGTATTTGCTTTATCCGCTCTTCATTACCTGCGATCAACAAAGTAATCAATGCTTAAGCCTTCCCTTATCATGCCTATATTTTGTGCACCTGTTGACATAAAAATGCTCCCGCCGAAGCGAGAGCATTTTTTACTTATTTTATAAACAGCATTTCCCGGTATTTTGGAAGATCCCAATGCTCATCGCTTACCACGCACTCCAACGCATCCGCATGTCTCCTGATATGCTCCATAAGCGGTTTGAGTTCCTCAAAATAAAGCTTAGCTCGTTTCTCTGCCCCAAGACCTGATGCCTTCTCAAGAAGTTTCACCATTTCCTTGGCATTGCGTCTGACATAATAGATCTTTGAAACGACATCGCTTAGATGCTCTTTTTGATCATTAAGCGCTGTGCCCTCAATTTTAAGCTGAGCGCCTTTCTTGAGCGCAACCAAGCCGGCCAAGATATCGGCGAGCAACTTCTCATACTCGCACCCCGCAGGAACAATGCTAGCATTAACCATCTCATTCAGCGTATTCGCTTCAATCTCAAGAATGAGATTATAGGTGTGAATCCAAATATGGTAGCGCGCTATAAGCTCTTGCTTAGTAAACACTTTATATTTCTCAAATATGTCTATATTGTTCTTATCAGTCAATGCTTCCAGCGCTTCAGCAGTGGATGCGATATTCGGCAGACCGCGCTTCTTTGCTTCCTTAACCCATTCTTCGGCATAATTATTTCCCTCAAAACGGATATCCTTGGTCTCTTTAATTATCTGGCCGATGACTTGCATAGCTGCGGAATTAAAATCTTTTCCTTTTTGCGCTGCTGCCTGCGTGATCTTTTCTGCCACATAATCAAGGCTTTCAGCAATAATCGTATTGATTACCGTGATCGGAGTTGAGATATTTTGTGAGGAGCCGACTGCTCTGAATTCAAACTTTGCTCCGGTAAAAGCAAAGGGCGAGGTACGGTTCCTGTCAGTAGTATCCTTATTAAACTTAGGCAGACGACCCAAACCCAGATCGATAATATCCTTTTTAGAAACCTTAACCTTGGTGCCTTTTTCAATCATGTTCAGGATATTGGTCAATTGCTCTCCAAGGAAGACGCTGATGATTGCCGGCGGCGCTTCATTAGCGCCTAAACGATGCTCATTACCAGCCATGGCTACGCTTGCCCGCAACAAATCCGCATGCAGGTACACCGCGCGCAATACTGCAGCCAATACGGCAAGAAACTGAAGATTATCTTCAGGAGTTTCTCCGGGATTCAAAAGGTTGTTGCCATGATTATCGGCAAGAGACCAATTGAGGTGCTTGCCGCTTCCATTGATGCCGGCAAATGGCTTTTCGTGCAAGAGGCACACCAGATCATGGCGTAAAGCAATCTTTTTCATGAGTTCCATAAGCAATTGATTGTGGTCCGCCGCCAAATTCGATTCTTCAAACACCGGAGCAAATTCATACTGATGCGGCGCAACTTCATTATGCCGGGTCATAACCGGAATACCAAGCTTATATGCCTCTTCAGCCACTTCAAACATAAAATTAACCACGCGTTCCTTAATCGTGCCAAAATACTGATCTTCAAGCTGTTGCCCCTTAGGCGAAGGAGCCCCCACTAAGGTCCGCCCGGTAAGCATCAGGTCCTGCCTCAAGTTATAGTAATGTTTATCAATGAGAAAATATTCTTGTTCCGGTCCGCAGGTAGAAAATACCTTTTTAACATCATCGTGTCCGAACAACTTTAATAAACCTACGGCGGCCTTACTTAAGGCCTCATCGGAGCGCAACAGCGGCAACTTTTTATCCAATGATTCACCATGATAGGAAATAAAAATAGTGGGGATGCATAAGGTTTTCCCAAGCTTATTTTCAATAATAAAGGCGGGGCTGGAAGGATCCCACGCAGTATACCCGCGCGCCTCAAAGGTAGCGCGAATACCGCCTGAAGGAAAACTGCTGGCATCTGGCTCACCCTGGATAAGCTTGGAGCCGGAAAATTTCTCAATGACCTTGCCAGGCGCAACTATGGAAATAAAACTATCGTGCTTTTCCGCAGTCAATCCCGTCATAGGCTGAAACCAGTGGGTATAATAGGTTGCTCCCTTAAGAATAGCCCACTCCTTCATGGCTTCAGCAATCTCGTTTGCCTGCTCAAGAGTAATTGTTTTGCCCTCGCTCACCCAACG
>JAGOIJ010000202.1 GCA_017995695.1 Candidatus Omnitrophota bacterium
ATCAATGTGTTTGCGCAGCCTCGCTAGATTCATCATTCTCCTTTACTGGTAACGTCTCGGTTTTTTGTTCAATTTCTTCAGTTTTCAAAGCAGCCATCTTCGAAAAATCTTCCATCTTAGGCAAATCCTCAAGCGACCGTAAGCCAAAATGCTCGAGGAATTGTTTTGTCGTGCCGAATACGAAAGGCCGACCAGGGGTATTTTTCCTCCCGGCGATGCGAATCAAATTCTTCTCAATCAAGCTGCTAATCACGCCGTCGATATTGGCAATGTTACGCAACATTTCGATTTCCACTTTAGCTACCGGTTGTTTATAAGCAATAATCGCCAGCGTCTCAAGAGCCTGTCGCGTCAAACGCTCAACTTTCCTGTCTTTATAAAATTTCTTTAAGAAAGGCGCAAGCGCCGATGCCGTAATCAGCTGAAAACCTCCTGCGATTTCAATAATCCGCAAGCCACGGTTTACCAATTCGAAATCCGAACGCATCTCATCTAAGAATACGCGGATCTGTTCAGTGGTATATCCTTCCAGAACGTGCTTAAACTGCTCAAGCGTTACCGGTTTTTCACTGACAAATAACAAAGCCTCAATCACTGACTTAACGTTAGTATCGTCTGTCATGGCTAGCCTGTCTTTCTTTGTTTATATACTTCATTTAGGATCGCTTCGGTAGTTTTTATATCGGGCGAACGCTCAAGGGCCTTTTTGATCATTAGCACGGCTTCGGCCTTCTTGTATTGCAACTGCACCAGGACCGCCAACGCCTCTTCTTGAATGTCATTTTCTGCTGACGATACTGCGCTGCTTGAGCCATCCTGGATCAAACCGAACTTGCCAACCTTATGTTGCAACTTTGCGACTATTTCTCGCGCACGCTGCTGGCCGATCCCCGGCAAAGATTGCAAAAATTTCATATCCCCCTCATCAATTGCCTGAGCAATCAAAGAAATCGGCTGATTAAGCGCCTTAAGCGCAGCCCGTGGCCCGATACCGGAAACAGTAATGAATACTTGGAAAAACTCTTTTTCAACCTCGCTTAAGAAACCAACCAACACAGGCGTATTGCGCGACGGTTCAACTTGTAGGTAATGAAACGTGATAAGCTCGATGGTCCCGTCAGGTCTAACCTGCTCATCGATACGCTGCATTACCGCAACCGGTAAAAAAACCTCATAACTTAGACCCTGCACATCAATCAATAAGAAGTTTGTTCCTCGCTCAATAATCTTTCCTGAAATCCTGGCAATCATCGATATGCCTTCAACGCATGAGCGTGCGCGATAGCGAGCGCTAACGCATCGGTTATATCATTGTACTGGGGAATTGTTTTTAATCCCAGCATCCGCGCCACAACGCGCTGCACTTGACCCTTAGGAGCGAGCCCCTTGCCAACAATTGCCTTTTTAACCCGCGTTGCCGCATACTCAACTAACGGCACTTGTTGCTGCGCGCACACAAGACAGATCACCCCGCGCGCCTGACCAAGCAAAAAAGCAGTTGTGGGATGCCGATAGTGCGCATACAGCTTTTCTAAAACTACGATCTTAGGCTGCGTATCCTGAATAAGCTTCTGCATAGAAAGGAAAATCTTCTTAAGACGCTCAGGTAAGGGCTGCCTGGCTTGCGTCATCACAATGCCAGCCTCAACCAAGGATATCGCCCGCTGGTTGATATCAATAACTCCGTAACCGGTAATATGTAACGCTGGGTCTATTCCTAAGATCCGCATACGTTATGCGTCGCTGCTCATCTGCTCCAATATCTCATCTGGAATGTCAAAATTTGCAAATACCTGTTGCACGTCATCATGGTCTTCCAAGGCCTCGACTAACGCTAGCACCTGCTTTGCTTCATTACCTTGCACCTTTACTGCTGAAGAAGGGATCATAGTCAGCTCTGCATCTTGAAAGGTAATGTTTTTTGCTTGCAAGGCTTGCTTAACCTTTTCAAAATCCTGGACCGCAGTTGTAATTTCATAATTTTTTTCATCCGATTTAAAATCTTCGGCTCCCGCATCCAAAGCGAGCGTCATGAGCTCTTCTTCGTTGCTAAGCGCTTTATCAACGAGCATGTATCCTTTTTTAGTAAACATCCAGCTCACTGAACCAGCCCCGGCCATATTCCCGCCTTTTTTTGACATGATATTGCGCAATTCAGCAGTAGTGCGGTTCTTATTATCCGTCAACGCTTCAATTAAAATAGCTACGCCACCCGGGCCATACGCTTCATACATAACTGTCTCATATACGATACCGGGCAGTTCACCTGTCCCGCGCTTAATTGCCATCTTCACATTATCTTGAGGCATGTTTGCTTCACGGGCACGCGCAATAGCCGTACGTAATCTCACATTGGTTTCTGTGTTGCCTCCGCCTTCGCGCGCAGCAACCGTAATTTCCTTGATGATTTTTGTATACGCGGCACCCTTCTTGGCATCAGCCGCCATTTTCTTACCCTTATTCGTTTTCCATTTAGAATGTCCAGACATGTTTCATCCTTTCTGTTAGATTAGCAATTCAAAATTAAATTTCAATTTAGTTTTTAGTTGTCAGTTTTTAGTTTTTAGATTATCTAACAACTAAAGACTAACAACTAACAACCCATTACTTTTGATT
>JAGOIJ010000203.1 GCA_017995695.1 Candidatus Omnitrophota bacterium
GTATATAACGTAGAGAGTCTTGAAGTGACCGATAAGATCCTGGAAATATTGAATAAAGGTCCTAAGAAATAATTTTTCTTTACGTATAACCTTCTTGTGGGTATCTGCCCCGACGATGAGTCGGGGCTCATCGTAATGCATAAAACACTGCAGGAGATTGCGCGGCTCATTGATGGGGAAGTGGTGGGAGATAGCTCCTTGGTTATTACCGGTGTTTCTGGGATCAAGGAGGCCCATGCTGGCGATATTACCTTTTTGGCTAATCCAAAATATGCGCCCCTCCTTGAGAAAACTCTTGCCTCCGCGATTATCACTTCCAAGGAAATTACGCACTGCCCGAAGCCAAGTATCCGCACTGAAAATCCTTCGCTAGCATTTGCAAAGCTTCTGTCGCAACTCATGCCTGCTGATGTGCGCCACCCGCAAGGGATTCATCCAAGCGCTGTCATTGGGAAAAGAGTAACGCTTGGCAAGAATGTTTCCTGCGGACCGTACGTTGTCATTAATGACGACGCTGTTATCGGCGATAACACCATTGTGTATGCCCACGCCTTTATTGGCAATAACGTGCGTATCGGAGGAGAAACGCTTATCTATGCGAATGTAGCTATCCGTGAGCATGTTACTATTGGCGATCGCGTGATTATCCATAGCGGCACGGTAATTGGTTCTGATGGCTTTGGGTATGTTACCGTGGAGGGTAAGCATCATAAGATTCCACAAGTTGGCCAGGTTATCATAGAAGATGATGTTGAGATAGGCGCGAATTGCGCGATTGATCGCGCGCGTTTTGAAAAAACAGTCATTGGCAAGGGAACCAAGATCGATAATCTCGTGCATATAGCGCATAATGTGATTATCGGAGAGCACTGCCTTATCGTCGCGCAGGTGGGCGTTTCAGGCAGCACCACCCTTGGCAACAACGTTATTCTTGCAGGGCAGGTCGGGTTGGTCGGACATATTAGCGTCGGCGATAACGCCGTTGTCATGGCGCAGGCCGGCGTGAATAAGTCTATCCCCGCCGATGCTGTGTATTGGGGATATCCGGCAAAGCCGGTTGAGACAGCGCGTAAGGTTAATGCGTGCGTGCAGAATCTTCCTAAATTGTATGATCATGTCGGCGAGCTTAGGAAAAAAGTTGAAGAACTTACGAAACATCTAAAGGAAAGCTAGGATTATGGAACGACAAAGGACTATTGCTTCTGAAGTAGCTACCAGCGGTGTGGGATTGCATACCGGAAATACCGCAGAGATCAGGTTTAAGCCGGCCCCTGAAGATTCGGGGATTCAATTTAAGAGGATAGATCTGTCGGGTGAGCCTTTGATCAAAGCTACTATCGAATCTACGTTGTCTGTGGCGCGTTCGCCTCGCAGGACCACCATCGTTAATAATGATGCCCAGGTGCACACGATTGAGCACTTGATGGCGGCATTGGCTGGGTTGGGAATTGACAATATTACCGTTGAGATTAACAACAACGAGGTTCCCGGGCTTGATGGCAGCGGTATGCGCTATGTCGAATTATTAATGCAGGCTGGCGTGCACGAGCAGCGTAAGCCGCGGGAATATTGCGTGGTCAGCGAGCCGGTGTTTATTGAAGAAGACGGCGCCTCGATTATTGTGCTGCCTGCCGATGATTTGAAAATCTCATACACGCTTAATTACAATCAGAGCGCGCTTAAGACCCAGTTTCTCCAGATGCAGATTACCCCTGAAACCTTTCTTAAGGAAATTGCTCCTGCGCGTACCTTTTGTCTTGAGGAAGAAGCGGATACGCTCAAGCGCCAGGGTTTTGGCAAGGGCGCAACCTACGAGAACACGCTCGTTATAGGTAAGGATGGCGTAGTTAAGAATACGCTGCGTTTTCCTGACGAGTTTATCCGTCATAAGATGCTTGATCTTTTAGGAGACCTGTATCTAGCTGGCCGTCAGTTGCGGGGTCATGTTATTGCGGTTAGAAGCGGCCATGCCTTAAATTTAGAAATTGTTAAACGCATCGTTAGTCAGTCTCCTGTTCAATCGACAAAAGCATTAATTCAGGATGGGCAGGAGCTGGATGTGGAAACGATTATGAAGATACTGCCGCATCGCGAACCATTTTTATTTGTTGATAGGATCCTTTCATTAGAAAAAGGAAAGCGCGCTAAGGGTATCAAGAATGTGACTATCAACGATTATTTTTTTAAGGGGCATTTTCCCGGCAAGCCAGTTATGCCCGGCGTTATTATCGTTGAGGCGATGGCGCAGGTTGGCGGGGTGATGATGCTTGCTCCCGAAGAGAATCAGGGAAAAATCGCTTACTTTATAGGCGCGGAAAATGTTCGATTCCGCAAGCCTGTTGTTCCCGGGGATCAATTAGTTATGGAAGTCGAAGCAGTGAAGATTAAACCCAGGGCTGGCAAGGTCCGCGCCAAAGCCTTTGTAGATGGAAAAGTTGTTGCAGAAGCAGACTTTATGTTTGCGCTTGCCGATTAAGGCCACCGATGGAGATTCATCCTACCGCGTTAGTTTCAAAAAAAGCAACGATCGCCTCTGATGTGATCATAGGGGCGTATTCCCGCATTGAAGATAATGTTGTTATCGGCCGAGGTGCGCAGATAGGCAGTCAC
>JAGOIJ010000043.1 GCA_017995695.1 Candidatus Omnitrophota bacterium
TGCCGAAATCAAACGCCAGACTTCATCCGGTAATTTAGAGGCAGATCTGTTGGCTATGCGTTATATGAGCCACTATCTGTTTGTGCAGCAAACAGGTTTTCCGTTAAATGAGTGGCAGACGGTGACTATTGATCTTTCAGCCAAGGAAAACTAGATGATTACCTTGGATTTTTCTTTCGCGATTGCGATCTACACGCTGGGTTTTTCTTGCGTCGTGCTGGTGGTGTGGCTTTTTTCGAACAAGCAACGGGAGCAGCGATTATCATTAGATCCGCGTTTTATTTGGTTTTGTTCGGTGTGTTCCTATACCTATATTAATACGAAGGAAGATCTTATTTCAACCTGTCCGCGCTGCAGTAGTTATAACAAGAAGTAACGGCAAAAGAAAAATATGTTGACAGTTACTGATTTTACTTTACAATCGTAAGAGGAGGTACCTATGATTACTGAAATCGGCATTGTCGCAGGAGACATTTGGCACTACCTTGATCAGCACGGTGAAGTTTCGCTTTCTCAGCTTGTTAAGGGTATCAGCAAACCGCGCGATAATGTGTTAATGAGTTTAGGATGGCTTGCGCGCGAAGGTCATGTTATTGTGCTAGAGGTTGCAGCTAGCGAATATAAGGTAAGCTTAAGAAAAAATGAGTAGTATTATTACCTCCAGGCGAGGAATTTCTATTGCTTTGGCTGTTGGCGTAGTTATCGTTGTTGCGCTTTTAGCCGTTGCGGCGTTGCGCCTATTGTTAAACCAGTCGCGTTTTACGCACCATGGCATAAGCCGTATTCAGGCGCAATATGCTGCCCAGGCAGGCATTAATTTAGCGTATGACCGCCTAAGTCAGAACGATCCAGATGATCCATTTTGGCCTGATCCACCTAAGCTTCTGCGTGGTTATGTCCGGCATATCTGCGGAAGGTCAGGCGGGCCTTGTAACCCTGCTGCAGGCGATATCCGTGATGATAGTTTTCCCTACAGTGTTAATATCTATGTTACTTCAAGAAATCAAAGACGCGCGGCTGGGTATACTCCTTCAGGTGACCGCTGCAATCCTCCTGGCATTCCTCCAGACGCTGTCGATATCTGTATTGACGCCCGCGTAGATTATAGCTATCCTTAATTTTCCTCTCATTCTTAACCCCTTGCAGAAACTTTAGCATTTTATCTAGGTACGTTCAATTAAAGTAAGAATAAGTAAGTTTAGAATAGAATTATATCCGTAGATATTGGTTTTTGTCGTCGATTTATTCCTCTAAGTAACCTTAAGTAAGTTTATATAAAATAATACTTGACAAATTAAGATTGTTATGTTGTAATTAAACTCACATTTGTTTAAGTAAGAGGAAGTGTTTATGGCACGATTAATTGATGTTGATGAATTAGCAGATTATCTCCGATTAAAAAAACAGACTATCTACAACTGGCTGAATCAAGGAAAGATTGCCGGAATCAAGGTTGGGGGAGTCTGGCGTTTTGATCGCAGAGAAGTTGATGCTTGGCTTCGGTCGCGTAAGCAGGCGTTGAAAAGCCAATCTCCCGGAGAAAAAACATGACGACTTTAGGTATTTATGTTGGGACAAACGGCGTCAGCCTCGTTGAAGCCAAGGGTTCAAAAGTCGCAAGCACCATTCAGATCTCCCAGGAAAGAATTATGGGCGCCAACGTTTCGGAAGCGGATGCCAAGATTCCTTCTGAAATCCGTTTAATTGCGCTGCTTAATGACGAATTCAGAAAAAGTCGCATAATTGCCAAGAATGCCGCTTTAGTTTTGCCTGGCAAAGAGCTGATTATTCGTACCTTTGAAATGCCGCGCATGTCCTCAAAAGAGCTGAATTCAACCGTTGCTTTTGAGGCCAGAAAATACATTCCTTTTAAAATTGAAGAGCTTGTATTCGACTTCCAGGTTTACCCGGATCGCGTCTCCCGCAATAATTTAATCTTGCTGGTGGGGATTAAGAAAGAAACGCTGGATAAATATCGCATGATGTTTAGCCAGCTGAAGCTAGATTTGGTTTCCTTGGAGTATGCTGGCTTTAGCGTGTTGCGGCTCTTTAAGATGGCCCGCGCGCAAGACCGCGGCGTAGTGGGGGTGCTGGCAGCGGATTTTGTAGAGTCAGATGAAGCGAAATGCATGGTTCTTGAAAACGGGTTTCCGCTGTTTACTCGAGATATTATGCTTGCCGGCGAAGCAGAGGAATCTCCTGACCAGAAAAAAAGCGCTGATTCAGCAGTGTTGCTTGAAAAATTAAAAAGCGAGCTGCGCATTTCTTTGGATTATTACCACCGAAAGTTCCCTACAAAGAATTTTACCCGCCTTCAGGTGACCTGCGATAAGAACTTTTTTCATGATATTGAAATGCTGGTGCGCGATTTTGGGTTAAGCGCGCAGCTGGTGGATGTGGAGCAAGGCATGGGCCGCGCTATGCCGTTTTCATTAGGGGTGGTCAAAGGCTACGGAGTATCGCAGTATAAAACCACGCGCATTTTCCCCAATGCTAACCTGTTAACCCAAAAAGCTAAGCCAAAAAAGCAGGAATTCGCCTTACCTACGCAGCCAGCATCTTCAGTATTTGAGGGGGTAAGCCTTAATCCTGCAATGCTGGTTTTAGTTGCGGCAATCTGTTTGACGCCGGTGGGGATTGTGATTTCCAAACGGATTCCTCTGGAAAGAAAATTGCTTGATATCCGCTCCCAGCGTCCTGCGGTTAAATCATTGACCGGAGAAGAGACATTCCAGGAAATAACTGCGGTCAGTCAGGATATCGTCCTTAAGCTTTCGGCGCTGGAAAAGCTTTTTAACGAGAAAGAGTTCTTGACTGAACCGCTCAATGTGATTCCGGAGGCAATTGTATCGGGTGTGTGGCTTGAGGATTTTTCGTTTACCAAGCAGTTTGGCCAAGACGAGGCAGTCCTGGATTTAAAAGGTGTTGCGTATGCTGCTGACAGCGAAAAAGAATTCCAGATGCTTAATACATTTTATATGAATCTTAAGAATAATGCAGTTTTTGCCAATCATTTTAACGATATTTCTCTTGCTTCGTTAGAGCGAAGGCCATTAGAAGAAAGTTCAGCTACTTATTTTGTGATTACCTGCAGGAATAAGAAGGGGAACCAATAATATGGCTACCAGCGTACTAGCAAAAAATAAGAATGTGGTGTTAAATCTTGTTCTTATCGTGGCCGGAGTTTTGCTTGCTTTACAAATATACAAGCATCTTTCCCAATCCATTGATGCGCTGAATGGCAAGATTGATGATGAAACCAAGAAGAACGAACTCTTGACTGATATTGCTTCTAAAGAAACGCAGGTCGAAGAGTATAGGAAGGCGTTAGGCGAAGGCGATAGTACATTTATGATAAATGCCTTGAGTAAGCTTGCTAAAGAGACAAGGCTGGAAATCGTTTCCTTGCGCCCTGATCAAGAGGCGCGGGAAGATCTGTTTCATAAGACCATGGTTTCCCTGGTGGTGCAGGCAAAAAACTATCATGAAATCGGACGGTTTTTGAGCATGATCGAAAGTTTTCCACAGCGGTATTTAAAAGTTGAAAGGATGTCTATTCAACCCATACAATCTTACGGAGAAGCGGCAGAAAGTTTATTAAAAGCAGATTTGCAAGTTAGCGCTTTAAGCTTAGAACAACCAATAAGCTTAGGACAAGAATGATGAGAACGCAAAAGCAGATTTTTTGGGCATGGGCAGTTATAGTAACTTTTGCTATATTTTTTGTCCCCACCTATAGTTATACGCAAACCCGACAATCCAAAAAACTGGAAGAGGTAATTAAGCGAGAAGTCCCCGCTTATAATCAGGTAAGCGTTAGGATGCCGACGGTAAATTACGAAGCATTTGATTTACGCGATCCTTTCTTTTGGGAATATAAAGAAAAAGAAGGTATCCCGTTAAGCGCAGGTTCGCAAGCAGCCCCGGATTTATCGGTGCAGGGAGTTATATTGAGTGATCGCTTGCCACAGGTTATTATTAATGATAAGGTGTTAACCATCGGTGATGAGTTTGCGGGAGCAAAAGTTTTGGAGATTACCAGGGATGCTGTGGTGGTGTTGTATCAATTTAAACAGTTTTCTCTGCCTTCCCCGCGCGCAAATTATATTCAGGAAATGCAGCCTCAGCAGGATACACAACCTCAATTAGAAGGAGGTACTCATGAACAGCAATAGTAAACTATTCATTTGTCTTTTTCTTTTAAGCCTATTTGTTGCGTTACCGCAGCTTGAGGCAAGCCAGGATATTGTTTTTCCTGACCCCGAGATTACTATTTCGCTGGACCTGCAGGATGCGCGCTTAAAGGATGTGCTTAAGATCCTTTCGATCCAGTCGAAGATGAATTTTATCGCTTCAGAGGCAGTGCAGGAGCGTAAGATCACGTTGTATCTGGATAAGGTTCCTCTTGAAGAGGCGATGAGCCAGATTTTTTGGGCGAATAATCTTTCCTATCATTTAAATAAAGATGCAAACATATTCATTGTTAAGGATTGGGGTCCTCCGCGTACCGAGACCATTACGCGAGTGTTTTTCTTAAAAAATGCTACTGTTTCCACTTCTTCGTTAAAAGAAGAGATGTCGAATAAGCTTAAGGATGATGAATCTTCTTTCGGTGGTAGTAGTTCTGGAGGGGGGGCAGGTAGCGCAAGCAGCACCAGCGAGGAAGAGAGCGGTAAGTGGAAACAGGAAGAAGACGCGGGCATTACCAAGATTATCAAAAAACTTCTTTCAGAGTTTGGCTCGGTACTTGAGGATTTTCGCACCAATAGTTTAATTGTGACTGATGTTCCTAGTAGAATGGAAGTTATTGCCAAAACCATTGAGAGTTTAGATGTCGCAACGCCCCAGGTTATGCTTGAGGTTGAGATGCTTGATGTAAGTAAGAACGCCGTTGATGAGATGGGCGTGAATTGGCCAGAAATGATTGCTGCATTGACTGTTCCCGGTAGCAGGGAAACAGCTTTTCCTTTCGGGGATAGGATGGGCACTAACGGACGTAGTAGATCTTTAGATCCCGAAGAAGGCGTTTTTGATGGTGATCTTCCTTATAATTGGGATTTTGGCGCTTGGGGAGCATCGCATTTTGGGCCTTCTATTTTAACTGTCATTGGAGCAACGCTTACCCTTGATTTTTTAAAGACGCAGACCGACACCAAGTATTTAGCGCGTCCGCGCATCTTAACCTTGAATAATGAGCCAGCAGAGATTAAGATTACTACCATGGAGGCTATTGGCACAGAAGAGACGGTTTCTGGAGGCGGTACAAGCGTGAGCACCAGCAGTACCTCTGCAGAAAGGTTTGAGACAGGCGTTAAATTACGCGTTACGCCACAGATTAATGCTGAAACTGGTGAGATTACCATGTTTTTGACTCCTTCGGTAACAGAAAGTATTGCTAGTAATATTGGTGCAACACTGCGTGATCCTGAAACAAGAAGCGTAAAAGCTGTAGTCCGTATGAAGGATGGAGAAACCGTTGTTTTGGGAGGTTTGATCCGTAATCAGACTCAAGAAGTTGTTACCAAGCTGCCTGTGCTTGGTGATATTCCCTTTATTGGCGCAGCATTCAGACATACATCCAGGACTCCTAATAAAGAGCGTGAATTATTAGTTTTTATTACTCCTCACATTGTGAAAAATAAGCCTGTTGAGCTTGCTCAAGCAAAGAAAGTGATGCTTCCCGAAAGAGAACAGGGCGCTCAATTGGGCATTGATCGATCTGCAGTTGTTGGGACTTCCTTGGATAGTATTGAAAAGAAAAAGAAATAATGCCTGCTTCCTCATTTCTTAGATTAGGTGAACTCCTTATCAAAGAAGGCTTGATTACCGAGGCGCAGCTTGAAAAAGCAATTAACGTGCAGCGCCAAGAAGGCGGCCGTCTCGGTGAAATCTTAGTTAAGTTAGGCGCCTTGAAAGAGGACCAAATGGTTTCGGTCCTGGGCAAGCAACTTAATATCCCTTATTTTGCTATGGGAAGCGGCATGCTACGGCCCTCGCTTAATGAAGACCTCAATAAAATCCTCCCGCATGATTTTGCGCTTAAGAATTCTGTTTTACCCTTATCGCGCACCTTGCGCTCGCTTACCGTTGCTGTTGCTGATCCGCTTGATCTGATCCTGATCGATAATCTTAAAAAAATAACCGGCTTTGAGATCAATGTGGTTATCGCCACCAGGTCTGATATTAGCAAGGCCATCGAGCAGTTTTACGGAAAATCCAGGATGTTCGCAGACGCGGTTGAGGCTTCGTACGATTTAACTTCGGTTGTGGTGCCTCGCGAGACAGATTCCATAGAATCAGAGTTAAGTTTAGATAAACTTATTGCCCGCGCAGAAGAAGCCCCGGTGGTTAAGCTTGTTGATCTGATTATCCGCCAGGCAATTGATGAGCGGGCTTCAGATATTCATATCGAGCCGTTTAAGGACCGCATATCATTACGCTACCGCATTGATGGTAAACTCTATGAGATTCCCCCTCCAGCAAAGCATCTGCATTATCCTATTATTTCGCGTATTAAAATACTTTCTAAATTAGATATAGCCGAGAAAAGGTTGCCGCAGGATGGGGCATTTTTGGTCAAGCTTGAAGAAAGCCGGCCGGTGGACATCCGCGTTTCAACCATTCCTACGATTTATGGGGAAAAAGTAGTTTTACGTTTGCTGGATCGCTCAAGCGTGGTTTTGGATCTGGCGCAATTAGGTTTTGAGCCGAAACAACTGGAGTTGATACGCCATGCGATTAATATGCCGTATGGTTTGGTATTTCTTACCGGTCCTACCGGCAGCGGAAAAACTACGACCCTGTATGCCATCTTGACTGAAGTGAGGAATCCGACAAAGAATATTGTTACAGTCGAAGATCCTGTAGAATATAAGTTAGATGGTATTAACCAGGTGCAGATCAAGCCTGAAATAGGGCTGACCTTTGCTGCTGCCTTACGCAGCTTCTTAAGACAGGACCCTGATGTCATGCTGGTTGGCGAGGTGCGTGATATGGAAACAGCTGAGATTTGCATCCGTTCAGCCTTAACAGGCCATTTAGTGTTAAGCACATTGCATACCAATGATGCGCCATCAGCAGTTAGCCGCCTTATTGATATTGGCATTGCGCCGTTTTTATTAGGGCCGTCATTGCAATTAATCGTTGCCCAGCGGTTGATTCGTAAATTATGCCCTGACTGCAAAGAAGCGTACGAACCCTCTGCAGAAGAAAAAAAGAACCTTAGGCTTAAGGCAGAATTAGTGTATAAGCCTAAAGGATGTATTAAGTGTAACCAGTTGGGGTATAGGGGAAGGTTGTGTATTTCAGAGTTGCTTGCTATTAATACGGAGATGCGCGAGCTTATTACCGCAAACGCCCAGTTTCAAAAAATTCGTGAGGTAGCGCGTAAATCAGGTATGCAGACTCTATATGAATCTGCAATTCACAAAGTTGAGCAAGGGTTAACCAGCATTGAAGAAGCTTTGTCTGTAACGTTAGGAGCCGATTAGTGCCGAGATTTTTTTATCATGCTTTAGAGAAAAACGGCCAGAAAGTCACCAGCTTCGAAGAAGCAGCTGACCAGGATGAGATTGTAGCGCGGCTTCAGGCTCGCGGTCTGACCGTGATTAACGTTATGACCGAGTACAAGATCGGTCAGAAGAGCTTTTTTGACGGCTCAAACGTTAAGCGTAGGTACCGAAGGTTTCATATTTCTAGCGGCGACCTGACGGTTTTCTGCCGGCAGCTGGCAACGCTCTTGGGCGCTGGTGTCACCATTTTAAAAAGTCTGGACATTATCTCTAAGCAAGTAGCTAGTAAGAGATTCTATAATGTCTTGGTTGATATGCAGAAATTAATGGAGCAGGGGTTAAGCCTCCATGAGTCCATGGGGAAACATCCGAAAGTATTTTCTGAATTATGGATTAATTTGGTTGAGAGCGGTGAAGCAGGCGGCAACCTTGCAGTTGTTTTAAGCCGTTTGGCCAGTTATCTTGAGCGCAGCGAAGCCTTTAAGCGTAAAGTTATATCTGCGTTGATTTATCCTATTATTTTAAGCGTCGCAGGTCTCGGAGCGTTATTGTTTTTGACCTTAAAGATCATCCCTACCTTTGCGGAAATCTATTCAGGCTTTAATATCACCTTGCCGTTATTAACGCGCATGTTAATCTTTGTGAGCGACTTTTTAAAGAAGTACGCGTTGGTTATTGTCGGTGGCGGCCTGCTGGGGTTTTATTTGTTTCGTAAATACACGTCAACTAAAATTGGGCGCATTAAGTTTGAACAATTTAAGTTTAAGCTGCCTATGTTCGGCGAATTTGTGCGCGCGTTAATGGTAGAGCGTTTTTCATCTAATATGGCCACGTTACTTGAAAGTGGCGTGCCTATTCTTTATTCTTTGGAGATTACTGAACATAGCGTTGGAAATCTGGTGATGGGAAATATTATTCAGAAGATCAAAGAGGATGTGCGTGATGGCAAGCCCTTGAGCCAGCCGCTTGAAAAAAGCGGTTTTTTTGAGCCGATGGTGGTGCAGATGCTGCATATCGGCGAAGAAATCGGTGAGCTGCCGCAGATGTTCAAGAAAATCAATGATTTTTATCAAGAGTATATTGAAACATTCTTAACCCGTTTTGCCTCAATCTTTGAGCCGGCAATCTTGGTGGTGATGGGGTTTGCAATCGGCATCCTGGTTATCGGGATGTTTTTACCCATTTTCCAGATTGCCCAGATTGGCGGGTAATTTTGACAAACAATTAAAAATATGGTATAGTTGTATGGTGGACATCATAACGCCCAAACCTATTGGATGGTTTGGCGTCCTTTGCTAAGGAAGGAGGTGGAGGCCTCAATCATCGAGATTGACACCGGATTTTTAAAAAACTCATTTAATTAAAGGGTCGAAAGGAGGAGGGCGATGAAAAGTAAAAGAGGTTTTACGTTAATTGAACTGATTATCGTTGTAATTATCATCGGCGTGTTGGCAACCTTGGCATTGCCTCAATTTTTGTCTGCTGTTGAGCGCGCTCGCGGTGGTAAGGCCCGCAATGCCGTTGGTCTTATTTCCAAAGCAGAAAAAATGCGTGCTTCGGACAATAACGGCGCGTATGTGGCACGTACCAATGCAACATTGAATACCGCTTGCGCAACCGGTCCAACAGGAAATGGATTGGAACTGTCCTGCTTTGTAGAGATGGATGAAATTGCCGCTGATGCAGATTGGGATTATGCTGTCGTTCTTTCAGGGGCAGGTTTTACGGTAACAGCAACCCGAACCGGTGGTAGGAATAACGGTGAGACTATCACTTTAACCGATGCCGGAGTTTGGGGTGGAACCTTTACACCGTAATCAGGAAGCGGTGAAGAATGCGAAATAAAGGTGTAACTTTAATTGAAATGATGGCAGTGGTGGTCATTATCGGTATTCTGGCCACCATTGCCGTACCATCTTTCCGCGCTGCGCAAGAGCGCGCATTCGACCGGGAAGCGCAGGCAAATTTGCGCCTAATTATAGCTGCTGAAGAAATGCGCAGGATGGAGCTTCATCCAGATCCGAACGCATATTATGTTTCTCCGGCTAATGGCGCTGTTGCTTTAAACACTAATTTACGATTATCGTTGCCTGTTGGTGCTGGCTCTCCTTGGCGTTACAGAACAAGGGCTACCGGCAGTGTTCAGTGTTGCGCTCAAGCCACAAGAACCGGAGATGACGGTAGAAGTTTTCGCATGCGTTCAGGCAATGTTGCTGAATCAAATCCTGTATCAGGACAGTGTCCTGGCGGCGGCTAAGGCTTAAACTATGGGTAATTATCATAGAAAAGGCGTTAGTTTATTAGAGGTAGTTGTTTCAATCATTATCCTAAGCGTTGCTGTTGCAGGTATTATTTCTGTTTTTGTTTCAAGTACCCGCCATTTTCGCCATCAGCAGGAGCGTATTGATTCTGCTGAAGCGGCAAAAGCTTACTTTTCCCAATTAGCCATGGATGTGCGTCAAGACACCTGGGGTAATCCTAATTGTCTTAGTTTAAACCAGGATGGGGATGATGGCGTTAATCCTGCCGGCTGTCCTCCGGATACCACTGATTATGATTTTCGGTCTCGGATTGACGGTGTTGCCGGCACGAGTTTGCGCAGGGTGAATCTTATGGTGGAGTGGTCTGAGCCTAATTAACTATGAAAAAAGCCATGACTATGTTGGAATTAATTGTTGCTTTATCCTTGACTGCGTTGGTGATGGTCGGGCTTTTTCATATGGATGTATTCGCGCGGTTCCGTTTGATGAGCTCTGAACGGCGCACTGTGGTGCAGAATGAGGCTTCTTTAATCCTAGAGCATATGACGCGCAATTGCATGGCAGCTATTGGCAATGAGATAATGCATGGGTCTGAAAGCGTAATAGATCGTATTCCCGGCGGAGTGCGGGTGTATGTTGATGCAGGCGATGGCCAATGGGGTACGGCAGGAGATCATTGGATACAGTATGAATTAAGAGGCAATAATCTTATTTATTGTTCTAATGTACCCTGCGCTGCGAACAATCAGCAAACCTTAAGCTCTCGCGTTTTCGCTTTTGATGCTACAAATCCACCAAATCCTCTACAGTCTAATTTCCTTACTGTTGGCGTTGAGACTCGTTTTAATCCTGCTCGCCCAGTGGCAGATGATAATCCTCGAATAATCATGAACACAAGCATTCCTTTGCCTTCCGTCACCACCCGCTAACAGGGACACTCTTGAAACCAATCGAGTACCGCTCTTGAAATCAATCGGATGACTGTCCCCTTGTCTTCCAAATCCCTTATCATTTTGAAATGGTAGTGGTATAATAACCTTACGCCTTAACAAAGGAGATGAGTAAAGATGAAAAAAAGTATATTTCTTATGCTTTGTCTCGGATTGTGCGGCTGCGCAACTACCGCTAAATATGAAGCAAAATTAGATACCTGGATTGGGGCAAGCGAGGATGCCTTGGTTGCCTCTTGGGGCGTGCCTGATAAGACGTATAACTTAAACAATGGCAAGAAGGCAATAGAGTTTATCCATAAAAACATCCTTGAGACAGGCGGGTATACGTATACGACTCCGCAGAGAACGTATCATTCTGGCAAGATTGGCGATGAAACGTATAGTGGGACCTCGACTACCTATGTGCGAGAGACAGAGCCAGTGCGTAAGCACCGTCTCTATTGCGCGACAAGTTTCATTATTAATAGCAATGGTAGTGTCGAAAGTTGGCGTCACGAAGGCAACAATTGCGTTTCTCAATAGCTGGATAGGATAATTGAGAGGGAGCAGTGGCGAGGGAGGAAGGGATGAAAAAGAAAAGGACCGTGGGGGTAGATATAATTTTCTTACTCAAGACGCCTTTCGCTTTACTCGGTTTTAGTTCTTCAATACTTCCAGTTGTGATTATTTACTTTGATACGAAGACACAATCTCCCCCCTTATCCTTAATTATTGAAACAATATTTTTTAGTCTTTTCTTCTTAGTATATTTTATTAATACTTTTTTTATTCTTAAATTAAATGAACTCAGTAGAAAAGTTTCAATATTTTTAGACATTATTACATTGATAATACTCTCAGTTATTTTTTTACCTAGAATGTTTTCCGGTGAGGATTTTAATGTTATTGAAACAC
>JAGOIJ010000044.1 GCA_017995695.1 Candidatus Omnitrophota bacterium
TCTTAAAAAATGTCGAACTTATGCTTGTGGGGTACTTTTAAGCAAAAAACCCATGACACAAAGAAAACAACAGGAAAAAAAACAAATAAACTATTTTCATCGTTTCCCCCCCCCCCCCCTAAAATTTTTTCTACTATTAATCCCAAGAAAAAATTTTACTTCGAGCTGAGTACCAGCGAGAAGAAAATACCTTTCCTTAATTCTTTTTATTTTCTTGCTGTAGCTTGTTTAACTCAACCATTGGTTGGCTTTGCTTGGTTTTCTCGATAACGGGTTTCTTCTTCTTGGCTTCCCTTATAACGCTCTTTAAATATTCTTGCTTCATACCGGCAAACTTTTGCTTAAATTGCTCTTCCGGCGCAAACGGGCCTAGTTCCTGGTCCCAATCCATGAGCGCCCATAGCTCAAAACCGCTGCCGAAAATATGCGGCGTAATGAATTTACCTATATAATGATACTCCTTATCAGAAGGGGCATCATCGCTTCGGGAAACATGATCAACCATAATAATTGAGCCAACAGGAACAGGGGCAACCAACCTCAAACTGCTTGTCTCTTTCCATGAATAAGGCACAAGCCAATACCCGCCGGCATCGCCGGTTTGCTGCATAATTTGCAAAGGTGCGACAGTCTCATATCGCTTTCCGATAAATTCAGCATAGCGCTTATTCCAAATCTGAAACCCAATACCTGGAGTACAATACGTACAACCATGCAACCATACGAAACATAGTATCGACAATGCAAGCTTTTTCATACGCTGTCCTTTCTCATCATTCTCTGCAATACCCGTTGTAATTAAAATCTACATAATCCTATCGCCCCATAGCAGGCCGATAGGGTTGAGTGCCTTCGCGCGCCTCTTGCGGCTGGGCTCCAAAATTGTAGGTTACGCTTAAGCTGAAATACTTCCTCGTATAGCCATTTTCATTATGTTTATCAGGCCTGGTGGAAAAAAACTCCGCCCTACCCGAAAGCATCCATTGCTCATGCAAACGATATCGCAATCCACCCCCGGCGAAGAAAACAGGATGGTTTGACTCGGGGAATAACGCATCGCGCAAACGCTGAAATTCAAAACCGCCAGAAATCTGCGCCTCCGCAAACAGCCGCTTTGTTAGATCAATCCCGGTATATAACCCAAGGGCGTGTGACTTAATCGAATGCGGATTAAAATATCCGTGGCTCAAATCAGGCTCCCCCATAGTGGAATAATAATAATTATAGTAAAGCTTGCAGAACGGCTTTTGCAAAAGCCGATATTCAATCTTGCTGGAGACGGCATTTTGACGATTATCATCAGAAAAATAACTTCTACGATATTTAGCGTTAAAAAACCAAAACCTGTTTAAGCGAAAATCTAAAGAGAGCGATCCGGAATTCGTCAGGATGTTATCGCGGATAGCATCATTGTCCTCGAAAGTCTCCCGGTCATAAGCCAGATCAAAACGCCAATAATCATCTGGCGTAACCGTAAACCACGTATTACAGGTAACCGGGTTAAAATCAGCCTTACTAAAATGCGTGCTATACAGAAAAGAATACGCCTGAAGATAAGCATTCAGGCGACCTTTCGCGCCCACGCCTGCGCGCGTAGCTACCATGGTAGGATACGCTGCGTTCTTTTTCCTTAAAAGCTGGCGAGCAAATACGCCATCATACGCTACTGCATAACCAAGGCTATTACCCACCCTCAAGCTATTAGTAAGAACAGTCTGACGATTATTATCCCTGGAATACTGCGCAAGCGGCGCAACAAAACAAGACCGCGCATTCTTAATGCGCGTAAAAAGATCCTGGGCAGCGCGACGCTGTGGAGTGCGCGCAAGCAACTTCTTAAGCACATCTTCAGCTTCAACATCCTCTGCTTCCCAATGCAAGGCAAATGCAAGACCCTCAAGCGCATCGAGATTATCAGGATGCGTTCGTAAGATTTCCCGATAACGCGCAATACCCTTACGGTGATAACCCTGCCAAACCAAAATCTTAGCCTGGCCATTCTCACACTCAAGATCCTGCGGATCAAGTTTTAGAACTTGACCATACAGCTGAAAAGACTCTTCTAATTTATCCAACCAGCTTAATAAATCGGCCTTCTGTTTCATTGCCTCGCGATAATCTGGTTGCGCCAGGAGCACTTGATCATATTCATACAATGCCTTCAGGCGTTGATGATCCCAAGCAAGCGCCTGGGCGTAGCTTGTGCGTAACCTAAAGTCAAGGGGATTATCACGCAACGCCTCCTCATACAGCGCTATAGCAGGCTGCAACTGACTATTCCACTTATATTGATCGGCAAGCTCACGCACAATTTCTTTTCTTCGATCAGGAAATCTTTGTATAATCTGCTGGAATTTCGCTATCGCTTCTGGATGTTTATCGGCATAGGTAAAGACACGCGCCCATTCAATGGCAAGCCCTGCGTCAGACTCAACCCAGGAAGCAATACCCTCGTACAATTTCAGCGCTTGCTCGTATTTTCTTTCTTCGACGAGTCTACGCGCTGCTAACAACTCTTTCGGCTCTTCAATAGCAAATGCTAGCGATGAAAACATCATAATAAAAAAGACTACCGCGCACACGATTACTCTCATCGCTTATTCCTTGGTGATACAACCCAATCTCGTTTTCCCAATATTTCATCCCGGATTGCCACCACTTGGATAGTATTTTTAAAAAGGGTGTAAGGAAAATGCAGAAACGCATAACAGATAAATTGCGCCACGCGAGGGCGCGGGATAGAGGCATTTTTAAATGCGGCGATCGTTTCAAATGGCCCGCTAAACATAGTGAAAATAAGCGCAAACCAAATATAGGCAGTCATAGGAAATTCGACCTTCCCGCGATAAAACCAGTAAGCAAAAAGGATAGGAAACAAGAGATGTCCCAAGATATCATACACAACGCGCCACATTAAAAGCACGGTCCAAATGAAACGCTGGCGAATATTCAAATAAGCAGAACGCCATACCGGGATCTGATATAAAACTGAACACTGATACCAACCTTGGGCCCAACGCTTACGCTGATACCACAAACTCCGCACCGTTGTGGGTGCAAGCTCGGTAGAAACAATGCTCCGGTCATGAACAATGTGGTATCCTGATAAAAGCGCGCGCAGCGTAGCATCGATATCTTCCGTCAGCGTATCGGTACGAAAGCGAACCGCCTTAATAACCTTCGCCTTCCAATAGCCGTTTGAACCCCCGAACAAAGCGCTATCAAATAATCGAGACTTGGCATAATGGCTGATGCCGTAGATCGTTTCAAATTCTACCTCAACCAATGCGGCGATAATGCTCTGCTTGCCATTTCTGATTTTACACCTGCCCTGAACAACATCGTATCCTTCGTCAAGCCAACGCCACGCGCGGCTGATGCAATCAGGGCGAGGATGGTGGTCCGCGTCAATCAAGACAATCATTTCGCCAGAGGCCAATCCTAAAACATAATTTAAATTTTCGCTTTTGCTACGGGAGTTATAAGCATTTGCCAGGACTAGCTCCGGGAAGGCATAGGCTAAATCCCGCAAACGCAACTCAAGCGGCTCTAAGTGCGGACTGTTATAAGCCAACACAACTTCCATCCCTGCTTGCGGACGCTCGATGTTTTGCAGCAAATTTAATAACGTTTCTTCAATAACTTCGAGCTCATTAGGAAGATACGCCGAAACAATAAAGGTAACCTTAGGGATCACTTGATGTTTGGCAGTAGCGCGCTCACGAAATCTTTCTTTCCTGAAACCGCTCATAGAATGAAGGTACGATAAGGCGGATTGAAAAACAAAAAGAGAAACAATGAAATAATAGCTAATACGCAGGGTTGCTGGAAACCAGCTGGCGAGCAGATTAAAGAAAAAAAAGGGTATGACAAAAAGCGCGACTAGTACCTCAACGACCTTAAAACATTCATAGTATTTGCCCAAACGTATCATAACGCATTATCGCTCAACAGATCCAGAAGCTGAGCGGACAATTGCATGTGTCGTTTTTCATCAGCCACAATTCCCACAAGAATCTTTTGAGTAGCGGCATCATCAAACATGGTCGCTAAATCACTGTACAATTCCAAGGCATTAGTATCGCAAGCGAGCAGTTGACGCAAACGCGCTATCAGCTCAACCTTATCCATGATTACCTTTCTTTGAGACAACTTTAATTAACGCATTAACGATCTTGGCATGACGCAGAGTATCTTTTTGCAATACAGCCAACGCACCTTTCGCTTTATTGCGCGCAGGATGTGGAAATGCATCCCCAACCCCCTCTTGGCACAATACCACTATCTTCTGCGCCATAACCTCCTCCATCTCTAAGGCCCGACGCAACCTGTCAAGTATCTGTTCGCTGTCCCTCGTCATACCGTCTTATCCTTGCTATATACTCTACAATTTTTCGTAATAATCCTTGCAGCGGGTGCATAGACCGTCTTTTTCTATCCACTCCGGATGATCCAAGCGTATGCGCTTTAAAACATACTCTTTTGCCTCATTGCAAATCGAGACGACTATAGCATGCTCATGCTTCTTGCAAATCGGACAAATATTCTTTTTATCATTTGTCATTGCTTGCTTCCTGCTTCAGGGGCGATAAGCCTCGCGCTCGTAAGTAGATTCTTCACCATTACCTCATATACTGAAGCCTTCTCTTTCACGAACACTCCCGAAGCTATATTGAGGGTGGAATTGACAAACGAAAAGAGCACGTACGATCCAAGCTTAGTGCCATAGTAAACGCCTTCATATTGACGCAATAAACCGTTGCCGCCGGCAAGCTGAACAGGCGCTGATGAAATTCTCTTTGAAAGATAAGGCAAAAGCTCTTTTGACTCTTGCTCCCATGCATCAGCTATAGTTTCTAACGTTGCCGTTGAATTCTCTGGCCTTGCGAAAAACTCAATAAATGCGTTTGCTTGCGGATCAGAAAAACGCTGCGAAGAATAAATGGTGCCCTTGATCTGCGTCCTTTGCCAATTAAGAGGCGGCTTGATCCAGAAGTCGCTCTTTTCTTGGCGAACCCAACCCTCTTCTTGCATAGCATATATGATAACGGGGATCGCCAAAGCCACCAAAATAAACGCCATTCTTTTCTTCATTATGCCCTCCTCACCAGCGCTATTGCCTCTCTTTATCGTAAACCCTGCCTACATAAGGTTGTAGTCATGATTGTACTCATAAGCACAACATATGTCCATTCATTTTTAACCATGTCTCATATTCCTTGTATTCTGGCATAGCATCCGCCACCCTACGCCAAAAACGCCGGGAATGATTTCGCTCAAATAAATGTACTAGCTCATGCATAACCACATAATCAATCACTGGCAAAGGAGCCATAACCAATCGCCAACTAAAGTTAAGCGTCCCGGAAGGACCACACGATCCCCACCGAGTTCTAGCGTTTGTCACCGCAAGGTGGCGCACAACAACACCCAGCTTATCTGCGTAAAAGCGAACCCGGTCCGAAAGGATATCCTGCGCCATCTGTGTATACCAAATAACCAATTGTCGCCTTACCGAATCCGGATACTGCTCCCATGAAATCTTTGCTCGCGAGGAAACCCGTTTACGAGCCAGCTCTTGCTTTGCGCGGATCCAAGGCAATTTTTCCTGCACAAATGAAGCAATAGTGTCCAGGGGAATTCTCATGGGAGCGCGCACTACAACGGTGGCATCAGATTGAACGTGCAGCGCTAATGTCTTGCGCTTCGAACGAATGATTGCATCGATACGGACATCAGACATTTTTTCTTATTCGCCAAAACAACCAACCAAACAAGCGAACCCCGCAATAATACCATCGCGCAAAAGCGAACTCATGACGCGTTAAAGCAACAAAGAATTCACGATCAACTTCTTTGCGCGACACAAATGACCCGACATCTTTACTAAATTGGTAAAACACATCGTGGATCAAAGAAGCTACGTAGGTCTTACTCTTGCCCGAAGAAAAATGTAAGACCCCCTCCAGTGTCCCCAGATACACATCCTTTATCTTTATCTTAGGGCTGCACCCATCCCAGGCATAGCCTTTATAATGGGTTCCCTTTACTATCACCAAACCATCCGCGCGCAAACAAAACCACTCATTCTCAAATTCACGGCCAACGATACTTGACTGATATTGAAAATCTTCCCGCAGGCAATAAACGTAAACACCCATAGATAAAATCCTTCAATCCATCGATAATACAAATACTATGCTATATAATGCGAATATTTTACTGCGAAAAAACGACTCATGCAATGGTAATATGGCTTACGAACGAACACATGAGAGCTTCATTACGCATTCGGTGCGGAAGGTTTAGGCTGATTTCAAGCGGAACCTTGAGGCGTTGCAATAAAACATTTTATTTTAACGCCTACTATATAAATATGATATAATTATGCAAAACACAGGTCAATGGAAAAGAAGCTCGTATCACTGCTCCCTAAAAAACATAGCTTATGAACGCAATGTTATTATTTGCAGTACTTGGCGTGCAGGTTGTCATAGCGGCATACGCCTTCTTTCTGTATTCTAAGAAGAATAGTCGCGAGCATGATGAATCAACCGATGGAGACCAACAAGAAATACCTTCCTTTAAACTTGTCTCGCAAGTTCAAACCCTCCAAGGCGAACTCGAAGACGCCCGCGCCTTATATTCCACTGCCCAGCGCGCGTTAGAAGATCTGCAAAAGAAAAAAATGTCCCTGGGCGATGAACTCCGCCAACAAAAAGAATCGTTTGAGACCGAGAAGAAAGAACTCGAAAAAATCAAAGCGGAAAGCTTAGGGCTTAAGGAACGGCTGCAAACCAAAGAACAAGAATTAGCAACATTGCGCTCCCAAAGCTCTACTATCGAAAAAGAGATAAAAGAAAAAAATGAGCCCTTGCAAACGCTAGAATCGCAAAACCGAGAAATTGCTGCCAAGGCCAAAGAGCTTGAATTGCAAATTGACAAGCTGGATAAAGAAAAAACCACGCACGCCAACCCCGATTCCCAGAAAGAGCTTTCTTCCTTACAAGAAGAATTGACTAAGACTAAAAATGATTTTCTCTCTGCCCAAGATGCGCAGAAAAATCTGCAAAAAGAAAAACAAGAATTAAAAGACCGGCTGAATCTACAAAAGGCTTCTTATGAAAGCGGCAACCTTGAACTTGAGCTATTGAAAAATACCCTTGAGCTAGAACTTGAGCAGAAAAACAAACTCCTAAAGTTTTTGGAAACACAAAATAGCCAGATGTCGGCAAAGGTCAAAAGCTTAGAGTCGCTTATCGATAAACAAAAATCAGAAACGGATACCAATCCTGAAATCAATAAAAATATTATTAAAGTACAACAAGACCTGGCTGACACAAAGAATGCGTTTGCGCATTCGCAGAAATTGCTTGAGGAACTGCAAAAACAGAAATCTGATTTAACCGAAAAACTGAGCGCGCAAAAGGCAAGCTGCGAACAGGCGGCCCAAGAACTTGAACGCCTCAGGCAAGAAAGCGCCGAGCTCAAAGATGCTTTAGCAAAGAAACAACAGGCGTTAGAAATGATTCCTTCGCAAAGCGTAGCGCTTGAAAAAGAACTTGAACAAAAAAACAAGCTGCTTCAGTTCCTGGAAACGCAGAATCAAGAAATGGTCGCCAAGATTACCATGCTTGAGACAAGATTGACAACCATGGAGCAAGAAAAAACTAGCCAAGTTAACCGTATCGCGCAGACGTTAAAGAAAGAACAGCAAAAACAGGACGTACTTGATGAAGAAGCAACCCAGCGTCTGCAACAGGTTGAAACAGCCAGGGAACAGAAAAAGCAGAAAATCGGAGAAATTCTTTTAGTCAATAATTTAATTACGCAAGAAATATTGTTAAAAGCGCTTGAACATCAAAAACAATTTGGAGGGGCTATTACGCAGTATCTCCTCGCTTACGGATATATCGATGAAAATGAACTTGCCCAATGCTTATGCAATCAATTCGGCGTCCCCTATCTTCCGTTGCATGCGTACGACATCCCGCCTGAGATCATAAAATTAGTACCTATCGACATCGCGGAAAAACATTGGCTTATACCTATTGATAAGGTAGGGGGGATTCTCTCGGTGGTTATGGCTGATCCTCTCAATACCAAAGCCATTAAAGATGTTGAGGAAATTACGGGCCTGCGGGTACAAATATTCGTCAGTCTTCTTTCTGAAATCGTTGATGCCTTAACTGGCTACTATGGCATTACCGTAAAAACTAAGGGGCCACAAGGCAAAAAAATCGCCCCCTTCTTTATCGATACCAAAACCTATAGTGGGATTGAACGACGGGATTCTGTCCGCTACAAAACTACAATTGATGTATTATTCGCCTTGCCGCAACAATCCATCGCTTCTCAAACAGTTGATGTGAGCCGCGACGGATTTTTGTTTGAAACAGATGAACCTATCGCTATTGGAACGATCCTATCCTTGCAAATCAATCTGCCCAAAGAAATCAGCTCCCTGCCCATTGCCAGCATTGTGCAGGTGCTACGCACTGTTCCTTTAGATACTAAGCGATTCGCAATCGGAGTAAAGATCCTCAAGATATCCGAACAGGAATTAAACACGATCCTGCAATACGCTGCGACACACGCGAAAGAATAACAACATTAATTTATTGAGCTGTTTTCTTAAGTTCTTTAAAGACAGGATCGAAACGCTCAGGCCTTAAGAAGAAACTGACCATGCCCACGAAGGGATTGAGCAAAGGATTGGTGTGTTTCATGTAGAAAAAAAGGCGGATAAAGTTAAATCCCAGCCTGCGCTTTGGCTCATACGTCGTCACGCCCATCTCATAACGCTTGATCTTACGCGCAATGCACCAGCGCATGAGATCGCGAAATCGCACAAAATAAAGATGATATTGATACGCAACGCTATAATCGAAACCAAGATAATAATCAATCATGGTATCTTCTGAAAAAAGACAAAGGGTAAACGCTACCACATTGCCTTCAATTTTCCATAGAAAATATTTTGTCTGCTGAGGCATATTAATGGCGATCTGCCTAAAAAAAGCTTTCGGCACACGCTCCATGCCCATATCCAATTTCTCAAGCGTCTGTTGATACAATGGATAGACTTCAGACAAAGCAGCATCGTCCAGGGTATCAACGATTTCTAGGCTGATAGGAACCTTCCCGTCAACTTTCTTGAATTTCCGTTTTAAGCCATCTCGAGAAACTCGGCTTAACGTTTTTAAATACTCGTCAAAATTTGGAAAAGCGACCTGCATATCTGTTGATGGAAGACTCTCAATCTTCACAAAACCATGAGCGCGTAACGATTGGTCAAATTTACTTACATTTTCAATATTTAAATCCTTGATATTAATTAACATGGCCTTCTTTTCTTTTGCAATTCCCTCAAGGCATCGCATAAGCTTACTGAATACCGCCTTAACCTCAACATCAGGGGCGATGCCAATTCTCCCCTGCCCCATCGGTAGACCACACATCAATACCTTCGGACTCAAAACACCAGGCCAGATCATTTTTATGGTATCCAAAACCTTCTTGAAAACCCCCTGCACGGTTATATCAAGCGGGAAGTTCATTAAAAAACAAGCTGCCGCTGCTACCGGTGTTGCGCCATCGTAAATCATGATATAAGAAAAGGTAAACTGATCAAAGCCTGATTCATCGAGGGTCTTAAAAAGATAATAATTTTCAAGGACGTCTGGAAAAACACTCATCCAGTCGCCAACTGGGATCTCGGCGATCTTTTGAAAAACTTTTGCCTCTAACGTTGATACGCTTGCCATGCTTAATTTTGCTATTCTTTAGAACCAGACTCAAAAAGCTTTTTATATTCCGAATATCCTTCTTTTTCCAAATCTTCTTTCGGGATAAATCTCAAGGCAGCTGAATTAATACAATATCGTAACCCTGTCGGCTTTGGGCCATCGTTAAACACATGCCCCAGGTGTGAATCTCCACGCTTACTTTTAACTTCAATCCTCTCCATAGATAAACTTGTATCCTTTTTCTCAATAATGCTTTGTTTATCAATAGGCTTAGTAAAACTAGGCCATCCGGTCTGCGAATCAAACTTATCTTTTGAGCTGAACAAAGGCTCGCCCGTTACAACATCAACATACAACCCTTCCCTTTTGTTATCCCAGTAGGCATTTGCAAACGGCGGCTCAGTTGCGCATTGCTGGGTAACATTATACTGCATAGGTGAAAGACTTTTCTTTATCTGTTCAGCCGATGGCTTGGCATAGGTTAACGGGTCTTTTGGTTTATCCTCGGCCCAGTGTGTTTTTAAAAAGGCGTCCCTGCCCGAGCCCTTCTTGTACGCACCATACTGAAGCGGACACTGCTTGTAATAATCCTGATGATACGCCTCTGCTTTATAAAATGGCGTCGCCACCAAGATTTCAGTAACTATCGGCTTACTAAACTTTCCCGATGCTGAGAGTCTTTTCTTAGATTCCTCTGCTGTTTTTTTCTGTTCTTGATTATGATAAAAGATCGCAGTTCTGTATTGCGATCCCTTATCCGCGAATTGCCCTTCAGCATCCGTAGGATCTATCTGCCGCCAGAATATCTCCATAAGCTCTGAAAAAGTAACTTGGGAAGGATCATAGGTGACCTGAATCACTTCTCGATGCCCTGTTGTACCTGTTGATACTTCCTCATACGTTGGGTTTGGCTTACTGCCTCCCATGTATCCTGCCGTCACATTGATTACTCCCTCAAGCTGCTCAAAGGCAGGCTCCATACACCAAAAACAACCACCGGCAAACGTTGCCTCCTCATAGCGCTGCTGCGCAAAAGACGCAGTGGCCACTAACAAACATACGCTAAGTCCTGCGGCTAGCTTCTCAAGAGCTATTTCCATGTAATCCTCCTTCTTCTCAACGCTAAGTTAAGCAACAAACTCAATATGCGCGTTAACCATCCATTTGCGGGAAACATAACGCCACGTAATAAAGACCGCCTGCGCAAATACGGAAAGATTCATTGCCCACCAAACAGCAACAGGGCCAAGCCCCATGTGCACGACAAAAACATAACTCAAAGGTACGCGCAGGAGCCAAACGCATAGCGCTACAATAACCATCACGCTCTTCGTGTCTCCTGCCCCATTAAGTGCCCCTCCTAAAACTACGGACCATGCCATAATAGGCTCAAACAGTAAAGCAATGACAATATACCGAACGCACTCTTGTACGACAAATTCGTTATTTGAAAGCATCCTGGCGATACGCGAGGCATTGAACATGACGATGACCGTCAAAACCGTAACAATCGCAACACCCAGCAAAGCCGTTACAATGCCGCCCTTAAAGGCATCCTGCTTATTTTGTTTTCCAAGCAGATTCCCCACCACCACAGCAGCAGCCATATTAAAAGCAAACGCAGGAAGAAATATAGCGGATTCAATTTTAAGGCCATTCGTAAATGCTGCCAGGATCTCGACGCTATGTTGCGGTAGGGCTCCGAGAATAAGAA
>JAGOIJ010000204.1 GCA_017995695.1 Candidatus Omnitrophota bacterium
AAAAATAAGTGACGGTAGCGCCGATGTTTCGCCCAAAGAAAAAATATCGGTGATTGAGAATAACCCATCGCGCAAAACCCATCCACTCTGGCCTGGATCGCGGCGATCAAATCCGCAATGGCCGGCAAAATGCACGATATCGTAATCTCGCACATTTTTCTTCACATAACGCAGATCAATCTCCGTTGACTTAAAATCAATGGTGATCTCCTGCCTCCTACGGTCGAGATTATTTTTGATCGCCAATCCTTCCGCATATGATGACGGCAAATCATTGGTCGGATTTGCAAGGATGAGCATTTTAGGTGGGCCTGAAAGACTACGGTATCGGGCAGGAACTAGCTCTTGCTTTGTTTTAACCACGCGTCCCATATTACACCAAAGACACAAAAACTCATCCCCCGTAAAAAACAATTCCCATGGGATCGCAACCAACTCCTCATCGATGGAAATGATTAAGTGCGCATCCGCAAGCGCCTTTATACGGTCCTTGACCGGTCGGGTTAAAAGCTGATCCCATAACAGTTGGCCAATCTTTCTTAAATCATCCAGCGTCGCGCGATTATCAACAGCACTGCTTCGTTCTGCGCGCAGCAGAAGCGCCATCATTTCCCGGGTAAAACTTTCAATCTCTGCTTCAGAAAAACGGATCTGGGTATAGTGGCGCAACGTAGAGAGGTACTCATCCTGCCGATAAAGCGCCATCTGCAATACATCGTGACGTTTGCTTATTTCCAAAATATACGAATCGGGAGATTGATGCGTAACAGCCATGTTAGCGTTTTATTTCAATGAGAACGCGGGCAAGATTCTTTTCAAGATCAGCGATGGCAATAGTGTACGTGCCCAAGGATATATTTTCAAACTGCACTTTACCAGTATCGGTAACGTACGATTCAAGCTCAACTTCCTCTCTTAAGAGGGTAATGCGCATCTCCTTGGTAACATGCTTAAGCGCTTTGTCCTGCACTAAAACCGACGTGCTAAAATATCCCTGATGCGCGCGCTCAATGCGTATCTGAACTCGAATATCATCAAACTCTTTTAGCAAGGTGACTTCATCTTTAAACGTGTTGAGGTTACGGCTACGCAATAATGGCGCAGGCACCAGCTCCTGGTCAACGAGAATATCACCACTTGCGCTCACAATTTCCCAAATACGATCGTTAAGCCGCAAACAAACCTCAAGCGCTGATGCGCCCTTTGGGCCTTGCTCAACCAAACCCTTTGCTGCGGCCAGCGCGCCTTCAGGCACATGTTTTATTGAAACACCAGGGGCCTCGAGCGCAACAGCAACTGATTCTGAACAACGCTCGCACATGGCAATATGCAGCTTAATCGCGTCGGTTTCCTGGGCTGGCAAGCGCTGCTCGATAAAACAAGCCAAGGTTTCTTCATCAGGGTGCCCTTGCTGCGCAGGCGTCTCCCTGGCACTGCTCCATTTCGCAAACACCAACGCTATTAAACGCTCGATATTCTTAGGAATCATATCATTTCTCCGTTACTATAATAGACGCACCAAAGCACAATATCTCACATAACTCCTTTTGCCTTAAAACATTGTTTAAGTTTTTCTATAATACGCGCTTTGCGCATATCGATCGCGGAACGCGTTAGTTTCAATATCTGCCTTAAGCTCTCAAGGCGCACCTTTTTATTAAAATGCATGCGCACAAAAAATTTCTCATCCACCGTTAACAAGCTAATGCATTCAGTTAAAACGCTGTACTGTTCCTTAAGGGAAGCGGTCTCCCGAGCAGAAACAGCCGGATCAGCGATAGTCTGCCCCAAAGAAAACCCATCCTCTTTATCTTCATCCAACGATAAAGAAACGCACTGCCTGCGTACATAATCAATGACGCGATGAATCGTCACTTGGCGCAGCCAGCTTGCGAAGGTACAGCTATTCTTTGCCTTGAACGTCTTTAGCTTAGCAAAGTTATCTTTGTAAAGATGGGTGATGATTTCTTGAAACAACTCCTGAACAGTTTCTTTATCATACGTGTAGGATTGTAATTGTAAGGTATGGTGAATATAGGTGAATATGAGGCGGGAATATTTTTCAATGAAGAGATTCCAGGATGGCTTGTCCCCGCTTGAGCACCTGCGGACAAACTCCAGGTCTGTCATAGCAATAGTATACTCCTGTTTTAATAAAGGGACACCCTATTTTTTAAAGCAAAGTGCCGATTGGAAAATAGGGTGCCCCTTGAATTACTGTGCGTCAACGAGGACTAAGACTTCCTGCAAGCCTGCATCTGCTGCGGTAAGCGTTACCTCTTGCAGTTTGCAAATACTCATTAAGGTAGGAACCAAAGCATCAAGCTGCGACTTCGCTGCCTTTGCCTGATAGCAGAGAGCGATATACTCCTTAAGCCGCTCGCCTGATGGAACAATACCTGCCTTAACCATGCGCTCAATATCAGCAAGCTCTTTGTCGAGATTGATATTCAAGGTCGATACCTTTGGCAGGTTAAAATGCAATGTTGAAAAACTTCCCAATGGTTGAATAGTTAGGGGGATGGAACGGAAATCAATGCCGCCGGG
>JAGOIJ010000045.1 GCA_017995695.1 Candidatus Omnitrophota bacterium
GTATGAACTCAACTAACGCCTCACAATATACGCGATAGTCCTGCCAATTTCCGCACGAATGGCTGGCAATCTCCGGAAACACATACATAATTAAATAGCGATAGATCAGATGATCCTCGCGGGAAGCTTTGAATACCTGGCTTAGTTGGGCATTATATTCTAAGCATGCCTGCTTTGCATCGCTGTCATTAAAATACCCGGCGATCGCCGCCTGGCCTGCGCTAAGTCCTGCGGCGTCGTAAACGCGGCTTTGGAATCGGGCGCGTATCCCCTGATAAAATTCATATGCAGCTTTGCGGCTGGCGATATTATTGGGATCATTCAGCTCGGTAATATAATGCAGGCGTTCTCTAAAATAACGCTCCTGTCCTCTCCAGGTATCATGCGCACATAACGCCTGCCACACTCGCGGCTCTATCCTGCCCTGTACGGCAAGAGGATCAAAAAATGCGGTATAAAGGTAAAGCGCGGGCAAGATTTCAGTTCTGGTTTTATTACGTATGTGCTGCCTTGATAAGGGAATTGGCAATTCTTCTGCCAAGGAGAACAACTCGGCGGGCTCTGAAAGATTCGGCAAGGTAAGATTTTCCCAACCTTCGATAATCTCTTTTCTCTCTCCGCGACCTGACAGATAGCTTGGCCCGCGGACTTGCCGCATAATCCTGCGTAAGAAGTTAAGCGACACCTCGCTTGAAATATCTAGTGCCAACACATCTTCCAACACCTCCAACCCGCGGCTATCTGATTGCAATAAGGCCACATTATCCAACAGGCCCGCTATCTGCCCTTCGTTGAAATAATCCCGAAGATAGCCGCTTAACGCCAATCCTAATTCTCCGTCACCACCTGAAGCCGAAACGCCTAACACGACGTTACCATTGCCTTTTTCCCTTAGCCTGCAGAGCATACCCAGCACCACGCTATCAGTTACAGGCGACCTGACATTAATTTCCGGATGGTGATACTTATTGTCTTCGGTGATAGGCGAAGGATAGCGCGCAAATATATCTCCTCCCATATCCAACCCGATAGTCAAAACCCTCTTACCTTTACAAAGCTTTGCATAATTTTCCGCTAACTTCGCGCACCCTGCGTCAAGATCCATAATCGCTAAAGAGATATTCCAACGTTTTAAAGGTTCAACAATTGAACCCTCCTTAATCGTAACCTCTTCGGTTTCGAACCCATCGAGGGTAAAACGCGCTTTGATGCGGGGGCTGTCTAATTTATAAAAATACTTCGCATTCCCAAGCTGCTGGATCGGCATGGATTCAAGGCTATGATTCTGCAAGCGCAGCGACTTGATAGGCGTAGGCCCGCCCTTAGGATTTTCCTCTCCTCTTTTGAGGTTTGTGGTAATAAGAAGCATCTGCAAGCCTGGCTTATTGGCAAGCAGCTGAATCTCGCGAGCTAGAAATGCCGCTCCCAAGATATCGCCTCCTCCGCCGGCTGTAATTACATGCACCTCATCAATAGCATCTAATGACGCAAGGGATGACCAGCGGTTTTGCACCAAGAGTGCCCCGGCGTGTACCTGCCAGGCCTTTTCTATCTTTGGACGCGCTGACACCGGTGAGCTGGAGTGTGGGGACACTCTTCCGATTGATTGCGGGAGCGGCTTTGCTTTTAAATAATGGGTGTCCCTAGATTGGGGTATTGTTTGAGCGGGGCTGGAGGCATGATATCGAATTGCAAGCTGGCGAAAAAATGCCTCGGTTCGATCTTTAAAATAACCGGCGATATCAAAGAAAATCATCTCCTGCGGCGCGATTGCATACATTCTTTCCTGAAAATGAGCGGCTAACTGCTCATGATCATCGCGTAAATTTAGCACAGCATCAATAGAACGTTTTGCCTCCTCAGCCCCTTTTTCTTGGACTCCCTCCGGATCCATCAGTTGATGAAAGGATCGAATCATCATATGAACTATCTCAATCTCTTCGTTAATCTCCTGCGCTTGCGCTTTCGTAAGTCTGCCCTGTTTCATTTTTCTTGAAATAAACACCTGCGCGGTAATTAGATCTTGAAGCGGAGTATCTCTAAAATATACGCTGGCGCAAAACAGAAGAAACTCAAGTGAGTCTTCAGGATATTTGCCCGCGTTATAATGGCTCGCGCGAGCAAACGTATCTTGCTTATCATATTCACTTAACTGATCAATGAGCTCATTAAATTCTGGAGAATAAGAAAAGTTTTGCGCAGGGCTTGAGGACAATGTTGGCCATGCTTTCATGCGTCGGCGGAATTCCAATAAGGCGAACAACATTTCTTTTGCTTCTTTATGAGCAATAACTTTGGAAGCCTTGCGTGAATCAACCCAACAGATCGGAACCTCGGCAATGCGAAAACCTAAAATCTTAGCCAAGAGCAACAACTCCACATCAATAGCAAGGCCGTTATGCTGACTGTGTTGCACTATTTCGGTGAGCGCAGCTGGCGTAGCCAATTTAAACCCACGCTGGGTATCAGACAAAGATCGTAGCAGCGGCAATAATACATGCACTGCTTCATTAAAGGCTTTACTGGAGAACTGGCCTGCCCAGGGCACACGCACCGCTTGCGCCCCCTGAACCCAGCGCGATCCAACAGCAAGATCAGCATCACCTGCCAATAATGGCGCAAACAAATTACCGCTTAATAAAAGATTGGTAGATCTATCTACATCGGTAAAACCGATAAACTCGTGTTTAATGGAAACAACGGGATGATTATCAAGCGCATGGCGCATACCCAAACGAATCGGATACCCTTTCTTACTTTGTAATGTTATTTTTTCCTCATGACTTATTTGCAGCAGAGTAAGCTGCCATGACCGCAGTCTCCTGCCAAAACGGCTTGCGCGCAACAACTCCCAAGACCTATTTACCTCATCAAGGGAAGCACTTGTGCGCGATCCATCATCAACCACAATCAAACGCCAATGCAACAGGCTTGGATTCGCGTGTTTCAGCGCTTGGAGCTGCAAGACTTTTCGAGGAATGGCAAACTCTCCTTCTTGGTTATTGCTACTCCACGGCCGCAATCTTTTTTCCTCTTCGTACATAGGTACTATATAGGTAAGGCACAGTGACTGCCTCAATGAATGGGCTACTTGCAATGAAGCATCGATCATGCTGCGTTCGCGCGGCGTGCGTCCGGATAAAACTGGCTCATCCCTGCCAAAGGCATGTTGAGATGAACCTAACAAAACCCCTAAATCTAGGACACTTCCTTGCGATGGGCTTAATAACGCCGGCGAGCTGCCACCTAGGGACACTCTTCCGATTGATTGCGGGAGCGGCTTTGCTTTGGAATCAAGAGTCTCCCCCATGCTGGAGATGGGGGAGCTGGCTCTATGGAGCGAGTTAAAGAATTCAATAGTAAAGATGCGCTCTTGCCGCTCTCGTAATAAGTATTTCCGAAAAGCTTTGGTAAATGTTATCGCTACCTCTTGGCCTGATACGCTAACATCAAACAGCGCCGGCTCCGAAGCGCTGCCGCTGTGGTAACGCCATTGTCGTTTTCCTATTGGCTCAAGCCAGATTCTTTCGTAGATTTTTACTCCTGGGCTGATCAGATATGCCTCATCAATGGCGAAAAAGACAAGACGATCCTTCTTTTTATTGAACAATACTTCAGAAACCACAAAGGATCGCACGCCTTGCTCAAAGAGATCAAAATAATTCATTAACCAATTTTCACCATCTTGAGGCAGAGTCAACTTCATAAAGGGAAACATAACTGGTGAGCTGGCAGGCCCAGCATGGCGCCGCTTGATCAAATTCTGCGCCTTTCGAAAACGTTCCGGATCCAACGTAAGTTTAGGAAGGCTTTTCTGCAGAGCAATAATAATACTTCCTTCAAAATCAGGGCATAATGAAAAACCTCCTATCCCTGCTAATCCAAATTCACCGGCGCCAAGCGAGTAAATATCATCCAACAGTGATTCTAACCGTAAGAAACTAAGTGAATCTAGACGATCATAACGTTCCATAATACCTGGATCATACGACCGCAAGCCTTCGCGGACATTCTCTGTGGCTTCATGGACATCTGCCCAATGAAACCGTTTCACATGATGTTTTCGGCGGAATTCCCTAAACCCTTGCTCTGTCAGACCAAGACGCGGATGATCAAATACCGTGCACAGCGCGCACGACAGCCTACCTTCGAAATAGGGAGCCACCCTTCTATCCAACGCGCCGGCCAACCCCCAGCGTTTGCTTTTAAAATGGTCGGACCTGATGCTGTACAGCTTTTCGCGCAAAACAGTTATTTCTAAATCAGAGAGCGAATCAAGGTCAGCGTAACTACGCATAATATCCGGCCTGCGCCTGGATAACACAAAACGCACTGATGCACATCCGCGATCCTTTGTCGTCCAATCCAATTCGAAACCTAAAGAATCAAGGCCTGCGAGAGGAAACGTCCTTTGCATGGCCACGATAAAACTGCCCTTAAACGCTGGAATATACGTTTCGTTCAAAAAGCTGCCCAGGCCGCGCTGTTTAAAATAATCGGACGTTATGCCATAGAATAAAATGCGCAGATATTCTTTTTCATGCTCATCCAACGAGCTTATCATTTCATATAATTGAATAATACGCGGCCAATCCGAGCGTATAGCGTTTCTTATTTTTGCTTTTGCCTTGCGCTCTTTTGCCGCTGCTGCTTTCACTCCTTTAACCCTCTCAAATCCTTCCTCGAAAAGGCCCAAACGCGGGTCATTAAACGCAGCCAGCACGACGTTGATTGCCCTGCCTTTGAAGCGGGGAGCTGATCGCTCATCCAGCGCTGCATTGAGCCCGCATCGTTTCAAATCATTGGAATCAAGCCCGTATATGTTCTCGCGCAGGTGCTCAATCCCTTCCGGAGAAAGTTGATCCTTGCGCAGATAATCGAAATTTCTCACCATGTCAGGCCTATAACTGCTTAAGGCATCAAGCACATTCTCAACGTCTTCGATCTCGCTCTTATTCCATTGGTAACGCTTCATTCGTACAGGGCTTGAGGCGCCAAAGTGCAGATTATCGAGCAGCCATTGCGTACCATGGACATTACGCACGCTAGCCATACGCACCGTGCTTACCGGATAAATGAGATTGCGGTCAGTGAAAAATACACTAAATCCTCCGAGGCTATCCAGCATTGGCCGGTCTGCGCCAAAACGCTGACCCTGATCACCTATGCGCCCAATTCTGTGTTGCGGCAAATCAATGCGCTTGCTTAAATCAAGAACCGGAGCCCTCTTCGTTGCTTCAAGCGGCCCTATTTCAAAGTAATTTTCAGTGTAAACCCCAATCACCGGCTGTTCGAGCCCGGGGTTTATAGTTTCTAATTGCAGATTAAGCTTCAGAGCAAATAATTCCCGGTCAACGCCGCCGGTAAAAATAAAGGTGGTGCGAGACTCCTGTTCATGATAGGCATCAATAAACCTGTTAAATTTCCGGTTGCCCAATACCTGCGCAACAGCTCGACGCGAATCCTCATTAAGCACAATGCGATAATACACTTGGCGGGTATCTAAGTTGTATCCGGTTGCGCCTGCCTCAAGATACACGTGGCACTTTTTCCAATCAATATCCGATGCTACGCCAATACGTTTAGCGACTTTGCCAAGTTCCTCAAAAAACCGCTCAACCTCTTTAGCCTCAACCGTACCCCGTCCGGAATTAGGAGCGCAATGAATGCCTGAAGCGAGCTTGCGCGCCACTGACTCATAGATTGAGATTGGAGGCTTCTTTTCATGATAAGGCTTAAACGTACCATCAAAATCAAACATCAAGGCTGCGTATGATTGGAGTAACGATTCTTCCCACGAAGCCCTCTCTTGGGCGCTCAAAGAGCCGGGCCGCACCTCGAGCCAACAATTACCATAAGGAATCTCTATATACTTCCAGATCCGCTCACCTGAAGACGATAGCTCGGTTGAATAACGGGCAGTCAGGCCAAAGGGAGTATTCCATCCCGAGGCAAGCGAGGCGCGCACTGCACACTTAAAAAATGCGTCAGAACCTTCAAAGCCAAAAAATTCAACCGGCACCACGCTATGCCAAACACCGGGATCATCCACATCAGTAATGAATTCGATAGCGATATTGCCCAACGAAAGAACTCTCATCCTCCGGTTAGGCCAGATATTAATAAAGAAATCTAATTCTTCATCCAACTCAATGCCTATCTGCCTGCCAGAAACATAGCCAAAATGCGGATAGGTATGCACTCGTAAATTCCCTGCCCAGGCAATGCAATCAGGGCTTATTTCTTCATTGAGAAGTTTATCGAGGCGTTCAATATCAAATCCACACTCTGCCTGCAAAAGCGCCCAGCGGCACAACTCAATCCTCCAGTTCACCCACGCCGGGTTTTGCGTAAAGGTGCGCTGGGTCCCTTCTGCGTACCAAAGAAGTTGTGTGCCCAAATAGTACGGCAGCGACGAATCAATTACCTGCGCAGGAATACCGCTTACAGCACAATACTCATCAAAAAATACTAAAAGCATATCTTTTAAATGGTCTATCAAAAAGGCATTGTTCTTACGGGCGTCAATCAGAGAGATAACTACTTTTGCCAGATCCTTGCTGCGTGCGCCAAGTGAGGCTGCTTCCCAATCTATGAAGGCAATGATCTCACCTGACCACGGATCAATAAAAAGATTCCACGGAGAAGGGTCACCGTGATTTAACACATTTTCCGTGTCCAACACGCACGCTTCCGCATCGCTAAATAGTTCCATCTCTGGCACTTCATGATAACCGCCGCTTAAAAGCCCATGACGCCTAGTAATAATACGCTGAAAACGGGCAGTGAAACTTTGATCCTGATAAATCCTCTGACGCGCATCAGGCGGTTGCTTGGCGTGGACACGCGCAAGCGCGCGCGCGTACTCACGCATGACTTCATGAAGTTGCCCAGCCTTTAATCCAGGGGTTTGCAGGTAATCAAATAAACTAACCGCATCGAAATTTTCAAATATATAGAGGCGACACTCAGTGTTGTAATACAAAAGCTTCGGTGTTGGGAAAGGATTAAAACCACCCTCATAAGAAACTAACTCTTTTTCAAAAGCGAAATCAGGCTCATCATTGACTTTAATGAAAAATAAACCATCATCCGTGCGCAGCAAAATTTTTCTTCCGGCCTGGCGGATGATGCGCGCGCTGCAGGCATTCTCTAAAGCCTGCGCAAGCGCAGCAAAATCATGCCAGAGATGTGGCTCGTCTCGCCTAATAATCTCGATATGCTCAATTAACGCAGAAATACTGGGTGAGTTTCTATTTTCACCATCAACAGGCGAACTAATAGTCCCGGGTGGAACCAGTGGCGGAATACTATTTAGCTGCACGCGCACTTGAAATGCCTCTATCATTGCTTTAGCCGCAGCATACACCCTCTCTACCTCTTCGTGAAATCCTGGCTCTTGCACAATGGTGCTTAAATATTGCAATGAATAATCAATTTCCTCCAAAAGCGTTGCCAAAGGCATGGAGTGTGTGACAAAATTACCCATGAGCCACACCTGTATTTTACGATCAGTTTCTGATTGCACGGTTTCTGATTTTCGAGGATAGCCCTCTCCGGTCAAAAGAACATGCAATTCCTCCAGAAACTGCTGCAGTCTCCCACGCTTGAGATAAAACGTCACCATGCGCTGTTGTAGGTAAATAGGCATGGCGCCAAACTCATATCTCTGAATCAATTTTACAATAGCATGGCCACGCTCATAGCATGCTTCTGCCATGCGCTCAGCGCCAAGCAATTCGCAACGAAATGCCGTCACCAGCAATTTCTTGCGTAACTGGTAAATCGACTCCCTTCGCTCATCATACGCAACGGAATCTTCTGAAAATGCTTCTTGTTGGGAGAATAACAACTCAAATTCTTGCGTCATCTGCCTATATGCAAACATGATCCCTGAGATCATTTCAGACATGTTTACCGTGGCATCACGCAAAAGCGAATGCATGCGGCTACGGATAGCGGCGGCATCGACGAAACCAAGCCTGCCGTTTTGTTTGGTAAACGCGACGCTAAGGCTGTCCAAAAGAATTCGTAATTCCGTAGGATGGCTTGCGTCTTTATTGCGCCAATACGTATCTAACCAATACATAACATAGTAAATATACTCTGCCAACTCACCCATATCATCGTCGCTTTCCCGATCAAAACACGCAAGAAATCCGTCGGGTAGATAGATCGCCTGCCTACGCCTGCCGGCATGAAATGGCCTCACCAGCATGTCATTAGGATTTGCGTACATAACCTCAAGGCCTCTCACCAACAGAATCGACATGCGCAGAGAAACCGCATTCCACACAGCGCGGATACGTAGCGTATCCTGATCCCGGCGGTCACTGTAGGCGCGCTCCTTTATTAAGGAAAGTGCATGGCGAACCTTTTCCATCGCTTCTTCATCATCGCTCATAGGAACATGTGTTTCTTCTTCCGGATGGCTGAAACTAAATTCCGGCGCATAGATAGCCTCTGGCCCCTGGAATACAAATTCGAGGGGATGATAATGCACGCAGGCATCAACAGCTTCGCTGATGGAATATTTACCGACAATACTGATCTGCTCTTCCGGCCGCTTGCCAATGCTCGCGTCATAAATCCTTAGCAGAGAATACCCGGCGTCTTTAACGAAACAGCCCAATAAAACAAGGTACGGGCTTAAATATACGCTTGGTCTGGCAGGTAACTCAACAGCAGCAGGGCCAAGCATCCGCTCCATGATTGATCGCCGATCAACAATAGAATTACAGTCTAATCGCTCATCGAGATTCATAGTGATCTTAAAATCTTGCTCCAGGAGATTTGCTATCAGATGCATCCCCTCCTGGGGTGTCATGAGCGACTGTCCTGAATGAACGCATAGAAGCCGTTCCCAAAGATAATCAATGTACGCACGATCTTTATCAGCAACGCTCCACGATCGCATCCAACGCACGCGCGGTTGTGCATGATCCTGCGGCTGGTCATCAGAAACGGACGAACTGACTTGCGACTCTGCCCCGGGTGCCTGTTTATCAGCAATCTCATCCTTCTGGATTAACGCTTCAGGGTATCCTGGATTAAGCATTAACGCATAGTCATTCGCCATCAAAGCATTCTGCCAATCATTTTGCGCCCGATACGCCTTGGCAAGCGTTGTCCAGGCATGAGGATTCTTGGGCTCAATCTGTGTTAAACGGCGCGCAAAGACCACGGCTTGACCAACGTCCTGTAGCTTAAAGAATATGGCTATAGATAAATCGATAGCCGCCGGACTGTCTTGATCAATGCGTAACATCTTTTCGGCAACAGCGAGCGCCTGCTTTAAATCACCTAACTGTATGAGCGTCTTAGCTTTTTGTCCCAACACGATTAATGAATCGGGATCAAACTCGAGTGCCTTATCTGCTACACCAATTGCTTCAGAAAGCTTATGTTCAGATAATAAAATTTCAATCAGGTGGCTTAAGGCAAATAACTCATCCTCCTTAAGCCTTAACATTTGCGCAACGCATTCGCGCGCGCTGCCAACATTACCATAATGAAGTTCAGCCCTGCAAAGAACACTGTACGCAACGATATTGGTCTTCGCCACGAAATCGGGATATCGATCGGCAAAACGCTGGCTCTGCTGAATCGTTAGCATGGCCCAGTCGCGCGCCTCGGTGAATTCCCCTAGCTCACCATGAAGGCGCGCAAGCTCAACGCTCACCCGGGGATTATCCGGATATTGATTAAAGAGCAAAGAAAGTTGTGAAAGCCGTGCGCGCGGGTTGGTAACCGCGATAATTTCCATGATCGCGCCTGTCACCTGGCGCATTCCAGGAGGGACCGCAGCTGCTTGCAACTGACTGGGGATAATCTTTTGATTCATACGCATGGTTTCTTTTCTTTGGATAGAGCCGTCTTTCTTCTTGCGATGGCCGCTTCTGCGCGCGGGGCTCGATGCGCCAAGTTGAAACACAATTGATCTATCATCCAGTTTGGTTTCTTTATCTAAGGCAGCATGGTGGTATTCTACTGCTTGTACTCCAGCTTTGCGGAATAACAAACGGTAATATGGATAGTCGAAAAGTCTAAAATAACCATACCCTTTTTCCGACAAATGGCTCTTAAGAGATAGGACAACGTGTTCAAAATCTCGCTCATGTATAAAACATTCACGCGGAAAAGAACAAACAACTTCATTGCTTAAGGCTTCCGGACAATTCCATAGAATGGCATCGTAACGGCCAAGACTATTCAAACCGTCATTAATAAACACGCGGGCCCTACCTAAAAGACCGTGGGCTTCAAGATTAATCTGGGTATTGGCAATCGCTGCATACTCTATATCAACGGCATCAACCTTCGCCCCTTGAAAAACAGCAAAGAGCGTATCGCTGCCTGAACCACACCCTAGTACCAACACCTTCATGCCCGGCCGAATGAAGCTGTTTTGTTTTAAAACAGCAATCAAATAGCGCGATGTTGCATGGCGAGGATCAAACACATCGCAATGCAGCCACAATTTTCCAACGGGACTAACGGTAATTTCTTGCAATCTATGTTTGACGGACTGTGTGAAACGCTGGAACCACACTTGATGCGCTGCCTGGCCTTGGCAAAACTCATCGAGTTTTTCAAGAGCCCTCATCTGCACTTCGGCGCGATACAAGTTGAGATCTTCGCGTGCGTCTGGTTTCAGTCTAAAGTACCGATCACCGACAAGAAAATCAGCAAGAAATCGTATGTGCTGCATATACAAAAAGAGCTTAAACGCTTCTTCGGCGTTTCCTTTTAGCTGCTGCGACTGTAGGGTACCAAATAATTCTTCTGTCTTACTAACATACCCGTCTATAATATTATTCACGACTCGTTCGTCAATCATCACTGCGTTTACATCTACCGGTTCTTCTCCGGCCGGATTTCCAGCCGAACGCAACGCATCGCCAATATCATCAAACGCGCCACCCGGCTGAATAGTATCCAAGTCTATTAAGGCGATACAACGCAAAACTCCCCGCTCACGCCGAAAGATGGCATTCGTGATCTTTAAATCTCCGTGAGTGATGGCAACGCCTGCCTTGCCTAACGATATAGCCAATGAACGCCGCCCTTCAATCTTTCCCAATAAACTCTCTATGCGCTGCGAATACCTGTTGCGCCTTGCATGATCGATCTGCACAGTCCTGCTGGTGTCATGGCTTAAACTTAACACTACTTCTTGCCCAACGAGGGTCCTATCAAGATAATCCAAATGATAGGCACTTTCATGAAAATGCTTAAGAGTAAAAAGCCAGGAACTTGCAGGGAAAACTGATGTGATGCGATTAAAGAGCGCGATCGCCTCTCCTAATG
>JAGOIJ010000205.1 GCA_017995695.1 Candidatus Omnitrophota bacterium
AGTAACCACGCCGCCTGATTACCAGGATGTTTTAAACCATCTCAAGCAGGTTATCGCCAGCCCCGCGCAAAAGGTTGAGGCAGAGGCGTTGCCTTCTCACTGTCAACCCTGCGAAGGCGGTATTGCGGCGCTTGGCAAGGATAAGGTTGAGCAGTTGCTTGCCCGTTTTCGCGGTTGGGAAGTGGTAGAAAATAAGAAAATTGTTAAAGAGTTCAAATTTTCGGATTACCGAGAAGCGACATATTTTGTCGACATGGTGTCGTTGGTTGCGCAGGAACAAGGGCACCATCCTTCGCTGACGCTCGGGTATAATAAGGTTAAGATTACGTTTTCGACCCATGCCGCCGGCGGTTTGACGGAAAATGATTTTATTATGGCAAAGCTGGTTGATGAACTCGGGGCATAGATTATGAAAAAGATAGCTGTGTTGGTCGAAGAAGGTTATCAGGTGCTTGAGGTATGGTATCCGTATTTGCGTTTACGCGAAGCAGGTATGCATACAGTTTTAGTAGGCACGGGCAAGGGCGTCTATAAGAGCAAGGATGGCTATCCTGCTCAGGAAGAAGCAGCGATTAAGGATATCAAGGCTATCGATTTCGATGCAGTGGTTATCCCTGGCGGTTGGGCGCCTGATTTCTTGCGGCGATCTAGCGAGGTGCTTTCGTTTGTGAAGACGATGCATGAGGCAGGCAAGGTGGTTGCTTCTATCTGCCATGGCGGTTGGGTATTGGCTTCCGCTGGTATTCTTCCCGGGAAAAAAGTTACCTCGTTTAGCGCGATTAAGGATGACATGGTGCATGCCGGCGCTGAATTTATCGACCAAGAAGTTGTCGTTGATCATACGTTGATTACTTCGCGCAATCCTTATGACCTGCCCGCGTTTTGCCGAGAGATCATCAAGAGCGTAGGGGGTAGCAAGGGGTAGAAAGGGTGAGGTTGTGGCTGAAAAAAAAGAATTAAAAGTTAAAGAAATTATCCAGCGCGCTTACAATGTTAAAAGCGTGCGATTAGAGGTTGGTTGCGACACTAATTATCTGGCAGGGCAGTTTTTATCAGTAACCCTTACTGGTAATCCTGCGCTTAAGCGTTGGCTTTCTATCTCCAGTTCTCCAACCGAGAAAGGATATATTGAGTTTACCAAGAAGCTTACGGCGAGTGATTTCTCCAAAACTTTGGATAATCTGCGTGCGGGCGATGTGGTGTCAGTGGAATATCCTTTTGGCAAATTTACGCTTGATGCGCAAAGCAAGAAAATCGCTTTTCTTTCCGGCGGCATTGGCATTACGCCTATCCGTAGCATCACTAAGTATATAGTCGATTCCAACACGGGAACTGACGTGGTAATTATTTACGCTAATCGATCCTTAAGGGATGTTGTATTCCGGGAAGATTTTGAGGCCATGGAAAAAAACTATGATCGCCTGAAGGTGGCGCATGTGCTATGCGAGGCAGCCCCAGGTTTTACCTGCACCGTAGGCCTGATCAATAGCACGGTGATTAAAAATGAGGTCCCTGATTTTAAGGAGAGGAAATTTTACCTGTGCGGGCCGCCTTCTATGGTTGAGGCAATGAAGAAAATCTTAAGTTTCGAGTTGTCTTTGCCGGATGGGCAAATTATCACCGAGAATTTTGCAGGTTATTAGTTTGGTGCGAGGAGGTCCAAGATGTCAGTGCTAAAAATTCTGCCAAATATTTATTCAGTGGGCGTAGTAGATTGGAACATGCGTTCTTTTCACGGCCATACCTATACTACGAAGCGCGGGACCAGTTATAACGCTTACTTAATCATTGATGAAAAGGTTGCGTTAGTTGATACTGTCTTGGGCTCATTTGCCGAAGAATTAATCAACAATATAAAACAGGTTGTGCCGATTGAAAAAATCGATTACGTTATCGCTAATCATGTTGAGACGGATCATTCCGGGGCATTGCCTGCGCTGATGAAGCTTAACCCTAAGGCGAAGGTGCTGGGCACGCAGAATTGCAAGGACGGCCTCTACCGGAATTACTACGGTGATTGGGATTTTCAGGTCGTTAAAACTGGCGACTCGCTTAAGCTTGGCAAGCGGACACTTACCTTTCTTGAGGCGCCGATGATCCATTGGCCTGATAGCATGTTTACGTATTGCCCTGAAGAAAAACTTTTAATGCCTAATGACGCTTTTGGGCAGCATCTTGCCTCTAGCGAGCAATTTGATGATGAGATTGATCCTTGCGTGCTTATGGATGAAGCTGAAAAATATTATGCCAACATCCTCTGGCCGCTTGGTACGGTGATTGCAAAAAAAATTGAAGAAGTAGAAAAGCTCAAGATACCGATATCCATGATCGCGCCAAGCCACGGTATTATCTGGCGCAAGGATCCGCAAAAGATTATTAATGCTTATAAGGCATGGGCTAAGAATACCACCAAGCCAAAAGCGATCATCGCTTTTGAAACCATGTGGGGCTCTACCGAAAGAATGGCGCGCGCTATCCTTGAGGGGGTCATAGAGGCCGGCGTTCCTGCAAG